>JANTGW010000114.1 GCA_024762705.1 Sulfurimonas sp. | reverse complement strand
ATTATGGCATTATTTGGTTCTGATAAAAAGACTAAAACAGCAAGAAAAGTTCGCCCAACAGTCATAAGAACTCAAAATGTTGCCAAAGAATTATTTAGTATAGCGCAGTCTTATGAAATGAAGCCTGAGTTTCTTGATTTTAATATACTTGATATACAAACTTACACAAGAATTAAGAATCAAACACAAGAAACTGAATGGAAAGAAGTTGCAGTGGATGAACTGCGTGAACTTGATACTGAAAAAACATATCTGAATCCTGAATTTCAAATCAAACAGACATATGAAGTCGAAGTTTTTTCAAAAGCAGCACAAGATAAGGAGCCTTATAAAAATTTTATTACGGCAGTTGGCGCGAATGCAACAAAGTGCAAGGTTTATTTGAGTATTGTCGCCGGATCTACTGTTGATTACGATCCGGAGTTTGAAGGTGATTTTTTAAACTTGATCAACAAGAAAAAAATACGGGCTGGAATTCTTGTACATATATTTGATGAAATGCTTCCGAATGTAGTTTCTAAAATATCTGCACGCGTAAGAGTGGCACAGCACTTGGAGTTTGAACAAAGCGAAACACATCTAATTGCTGAGGGTATAGAACCTACTCCGACAACAGATGATGCGTTGATACTCCATTTTGAAGAGAATAAAGAGCTTGATGAGAATGAAAAAGTAGACTATGCTGCAAGGGGTTTCATCCAAAGTGTGAAAAAAGACGAACTGCTAATAGAATATATTAAGCCAAAACCCGGAAAGCCTGGACGAAATTGTCGCGGTGAGTATATGAAACCATCTGAGCCAGTTGTCCAAAATGAGCCTACATTTAAAGTTGACAGTACAATCAGGATTGAAGAAGATGAAGACTCTATAAAGTACTATGCAAATGAAAATGGCTATATTGCTTTTGAAAATGAAACTTATGTCATTAAAAATGAAGTAGATGTCGGAGAGATCAGCTTTAAAACAACAGGTTCTATTAACAGCGGTGTAGATTCAGATGTAGATATTTCAGTTAAAGAGACGGATGCGGTTAAGGACGCTGTTGGAACGGGAATGCTTGTTGAGGTGACAAAAATTAACATTGAAGGAAATGTCGGCTCTAATGCAAAAGTGATTGCGAAAGAGGCTGTAATAAATGGTCAGACGCACAAAACAGCTGTTGTTGAAGCAGATAATCTGGAAATAAATGTTCACAAAGGCAAGGCAGTTGGCAAGAAGGTGCGAATCACACGACTCGAACATGGTGAGGTTGATGGAGAACAGGTAAAGGTAGCACAAGCTTTAGGTGGTATAATTCGGGGCAAGGAAATAGATATAGACATTTGTGCCTCACATGTAAAGGCAACTGCTACGAAACGAATAGAGATTCAACAACTTCAAGGGAGTGAGAATGTTTTTACAATCGATCCTTTATTACAAGAAGATGCAAAAGAGGGTGTAGACGAAAACCAAGAAAATATAGAAAAATTAGAGCAAAGGTTAAAAGAGCTGCAAGAAGAGATTAAAAAATTAACCCGTTTGGTAAAAGATGCCACTCCGGCTTTTTTGGAAATTAAGAAAAGGTTGGTACATTATAAAAAAAATGGTGTGAAAATGCCTGATTCATTTGTAAAAAAATATAAACAGTTTCAGTCAATGCAGGAAAATCTGAAGAACTTTAAGACAGAATATGAAGTCACAGAGGATCAGTTAAATCTTTTAACAAAAAAGACATCTTCTTTTCAGGATAATATCTTTGATGCAAGAGTCATAAACAGAGATAAATGGATAGGGTACAATGAAATTAAATTTAAATTAGTTGATCCTCCCATTGAGGTTGTTTATAAACCTAGAGAGGGTTCTCATGAACAGGTTTTTGGTTTATCTGAATTAAATGAAGGCGAATATGTTATTCGTCCAATGAGTGAATAAGGAATATATGAAGTATGATAGTCGGCTTACACGGAAAAGTTGCATATAAAGAACCCAGCTATGTACATGTAAATGTACAAGGGATAGTATATGAGGTGTTTATCTCGTTACATACTTTTTCTGCACTGCCAAAAGAAGATGTTTCTCTGTTTACGACGCAAATAATACGTGAAGATGCACAGTTGCTTTTTGGCTTTATGGATATGTCCGAAAAGAAAATGTTTTCTCGTTTGATCAAGATTAACGGAGTGGGACCTAAAGTGGCAATGGCAATATGTTCTACTTACACACCCGCACAATTCGCGACTGTTATTAACAATAAAGATGTTAACGGTGTTAAAAAAGTACCGGGTATAGGGCCTAAAAGTGCAGGGCGTATTTTGGTGGAACTCAATGGGTTTGATGCTGAAATACTTGGTGAGAGTACCGCATCCCAAGCTTCTCAGTCATTTAATGAAGCAAGTGAAGCGCTTGAAGCCTTGGGCTTTAAAAAAGACAAAATTTCTAAAGCATTAAGTGTATGTGAAGGGCAGGATACCGCATCACTTGTAAAAGATGCTCTTAAACAGCTACAAACAATTTAGAAGGAAATATCTATTGAAATTAACAATTTTATTCGGCGGTGCAAGTTTTGAACATGAAATCAGTATAGTCAGTGCTATAACATTAAAAGAGAAGTTGTCAGATTTTGATCTGACTTTCATATTTTGTGACGGTGACCACACTTTTTATCTCATAGAAGCCTCCAAAATGAAAGCAGTGACATTCTCAAAAGGTGAGCATAAAAAGATGCCTGTTTTAAGGCTTGAACAAGGTGCTTTTGTACAAAAAAATATGTTTTCAAAAAACGTTTTCAATGATGTAGTACTAAATCTTATTCACGGTGCTGATGGTGAAGACGGTACTATTGCAGCATTACTGGATTTTTATTCTATAAAATACATTGGACCGCGTATTGATGCCTGTACTTTTTCTTATGACAAGCGCTATACAAAGTATCTATGCGAAGCTATTGGTGTCAAAAGTGTAAACTATGAAGTGCTTCATAAAAATGAGCATAATAACATAACTATACCATATCCTGTCATCATTAAGCCCACATCTCTTGGCAGTTCGATCGGTGTGAGTATAGTCAAAGATGAAAGTGAGCTGGATTATGCACTTGATGTTGCGTTTGAGTTTGATGATACTCTCATAGTCGAACCGTTTTTAGAAGGTGTGAAAGAGTATAACCTGGCTGGTTACTTTGCAAATGATAAAATGCATTTTTCAATTGTTGAAGAGCCACATAAAGAGGAATTTTTAGATTTTGAAAAAAAATATATGGACTTTGCAAGAAACGAGCAGGTACTCAAAGCGGATGTCAGTGAAGAACTGACTTTACGTTTGAAAAGCAATTTTGAAAAAATTTATAGCGGTTTATTTGAAGGTGCATTGATTCGTTGTGACTTTTTTGTATTGCATGATGAAGTTTTACTCAATGAGATTAATCCCATACCCGGTTCTATGGCAAACTATCTTTTTGAAGATTTTACTACAGCCATAGAAGAACTTTCTTCATCTCTTCCTCATTCAAAACGTCCAAAAATAACTTACGAGTATATTCACTCTATTTCTAAGGCGAAGGGCAAGTAAATGGCAGTTAAGTCAATACAGTATAAACAACATACTTTTGACATAAGTTACGAAATACTTAATCCCCAGGCAAAGATCGATCTGATAGTTTTACACGGTTGGGGGAGTAACAAAAATCTGATGAAACAGACATTTTCGCCTTATATGGATACTTTTCGTCATATTTATATTGATTTACCCGGTTTTGGAAACTCTACATGTAGTACAGCTCTAACAACTGCTGATGTAGCCAGAATAGTAGAATTGTTGATGATCCACATGAATGCTTCTAAAGATATTATACTCGGACACTCTTTTGGAGGAAAGGTTGCTTTACTGCTTGAACCTAAATTACTTGTTTTGGTTGCTAGTGCAGGCATATACACGCCGAAATCTTGGAAGGTAAAAGCAAAAATAGCTCTTTTCAAAGTATTGAAAAGTTTTGGTTTCTCAAAACTTCGTTCCCTATTTGTAGCTGATGATGCAAAACAGCTCAGTGAGTACATGTACCAGACATTTAAAAATGTGGTGAATGAAGACTTCAGTGATGAATTTGCAAAGTTTGATGAAAAAGCACTGCTCTTTTGGGGGAAAAA
>JANTGW010000113.1 GCA_024762705.1 Sulfurimonas sp. | reverse complement strand
CTTTCTTTGCGTAGTGCATCTGCGTTCTTACAGAATCACCTTCTCGCTCTTTTACCCATGAAGATCTCATAAGTTACTCCTCAATATTATATTTTCATTCATAGTGGAAATATAATCAAATAAAGTTAATCTAACCTAAAGAGATCCAACTTATACGATTATTTATGTAAGAATTGAAATTAACAAATGACTAATTTACACAATCAAGATAAAAAAAAGCTTTCTATGTGTATAATTTCGTAACACTTTTAAAACGCAGGAGCATATTTGTCAGATTTTACTCTAGTGCTGTTGTCAGCCGGCAGTTCAAGCCGCTTTGAAACTACCGTAAAAAAGCAATGGCTTCGCATTGGTCACAAACCATTGTGGCATTTTGTAGCAGAAAAGTTTCAAAAAACAGATCTTTTCTCTAAAATCATAATTGTTGCACCAGCAGATGATGTATCATTTATGAGCCAACATGCTGAATATGAATTTGTGAAAGGTGGTAACACAAGACAGCACTCTTTAACAAATGCACTGTTACATGTAAAGAGTGAATATGTACTTGTAAGCGACATCGCAAGAGCCTGTATATCAGAAGAACTTTTACAAAGAATCATCGATAAAAAAGGTGAAGCAGACTGCATCGTTCCTTTTCTTCCTGTAACAGATACAATTGTGTATGAGAATACTACAATTGACAGAGAAAAGGTCAAACGTGTACAAACACCTCAACTCTCTCGTACCAAGACTCTACAACAGGCTTTACAAACTACAACAGACTTTACAGATGAGAGCAGTGCCATAGTTGCTTTTGGAGGTACTCGTACTTTTGTTAAAGGTGATGAAGAAGCTTACAAAATAACTTTTACCCAAGATCTCAACAAATTACCATGCCTAAAAGGACCATCAAATGACATCCTAAGCGGAAACGGTTTTGACGTGCATGCTTTTGATGAAAAGGGCGAAATGTATCTTGGCGGTGTGAAAATAAAATCTGACTTCGGATTCAAAGCCCACAGTGACGGCGATGTGGCACTACATTCACTCATAGATGCTCTTCTAGGTGCGGCCGGCATGGGTGACATAGGTATGCTGTTTCCGGACAATGATGCAGCCTATAAAGATATAGATTCCAAAGAACTGTTACAAACGGTAGTCTCTAAGATCTATAGTTTCGGATTTGAAATTATAAATGTCGACATAACAATAGCTGCGCAAAAACCAAAAATTAGTGGTTACAAAGATGCAATGCGTCAGACAATTGCAAAAATACTCAAGATTGACAAAGCAAGAGTAAATATCAAAGCAACAACAACAGAAAAGCTAGGCTTTATCGGGAGATCCGAAGGAGTTGGTGTTATCGCAAACGCAAATTTAAAATATTTTAACTGGAAGATGATAGGATAAGATGAAAATACTAATAATAGAAAATGAAGTTTATTTAGCCCAAAGTATAGCAACGAAGCTTGGAGAACTAGGTCATACATGTGAAATGTGTACATCAACAAGAGACGCTATAGGCAGTAACAACTATGATGTTGTTTTGCTCTCAACGAACATTAACGGACAGGATTTCAATCCGCTGATAGACACATTTAAAAACTCCATTATAATATTAATGGTTTCGTATATCAGTAACGATACAGTTTCAAAGCCACTGAGTGCAGGTGCAAAAGACTATATACTCAAGCCTTTTATGATTGAAGAACTCATACGAAAAATCGACCACTATCAAGACTATGAAAAACTAAAAAAGCGTAATGAGGCATATGAAAAATATCTTGCGTATACATTTTCAAATACAAAACATGAACAAAACCTAAACAATGTAGAGCTACCACTTTTTGTTTCATCAAATTTTCAAAAATATGCAGATGCTTTTGCCTTTGAATATGCCCAAAAGAAAAACCTGCCTATACATTTCTTGTCTTTAGGCAACTCAAAAGCACTAGCAGAAATAGAGTCCCTACCTCAGAACTCTATCATATATATTATTGACTACCAGATGCTTAAAAAAGCAGATAAAAAACATTTTTGTGATTTGATAGCTGGAAAAAAAGCTATCGTAGCAAGCACTGACAAAATAGAAGATGTGGCATACCCTGTTATTGAAATAAAAAGTGAAAGCAATGTTTTTGACAAAGGTGAAATTTTGCCTATTGAAGATTATGTCAAATTTATTGTATTAAATTACCAAGACAAATATCCGGACACTGAACTTTCAAAAAAGCTTGGTATTAGTCGTAAAAGTTTATGGGAAAAGAGAAAGAAGTATGACATCATCAAGAAAAAATAAAACCATTTACATAGACAAAGAAGCAGCATCAGCACTTGAACTTGTTTCTGAATCTCTTCTGTCTCCTGTAACGAAACTTATGAATGAAAAAGAGTCTCAAGAAGTACTAAAAACAGGACTCATAGATGGTCAGTCGTTTCCTTTTCCTTTTGTTCTGGCTCCTTCTGGAAAAAAGAATGAAAAGGTTATTCAATCTTTAAAACCCAATGAAGAGATAAGTCTTATATGTGACGGCGAAGAATTTGCAATACTTAAAGTCGAAGAAACGTTTCAAATCGACCCTAAAGAACGGGTCAAGCATATTTACGGAACAGATGATTTGACTCATCCCGGTGTTAAGACGACTATGAAAAGAATAGGCAAATGGGCACTTAGCGGCAAATATAATATTTTACACAAAACAAAGCACAAAAACAAACTTAAGATCAAACGTGCAAAAGAGCTTATCGGAGCAAAACGCACCACCGCATTGATGATGGGGGCAAACCCACTCCATCGTGCTCATGAAAGGCTTATTCGACAAACACTTGAAAGTACTGATTTGCTTGTGATTTTCTTACTGAAACCTTATGATAATGCAAATTTAAAATATGAAATTAGAAAAGAAGCATTGGAGTATTTTATAAATAATTATCTTCCAAAGAACCGTGTTGTTATCATCCCACTTGAAAACAGTTATATTTTTGCCGGATACAATGAGATTATTGTCGATGCTATCGTGGCAAAAAACTATGGATGTGACAGGCTTACCATTGGACAAAATCATGCTGGTCTGGGCATGTTTTATGATTGCAATTCAAACAAATCCATCATAGACAGAGTTACCGGTATAGACATAGAGATAACTGTTGCAAGTGAATATGTTTACTGCGATGAATGTAAGACTCTTGTCAGCAAAAACACTTGTCCACATGGTCAGCACCACCAGATCTCTTATCATGCTGATTCGATTTTGGCACTTTTGGAAGTCGGGCTCCTGCCTCCTGCTGTTCTCATGAGAAAAGAAATTTCTTCATTTTTACTCTCAAAACTGTTTCCAAACAGATTTAAGAACCTTGAAAAGCTTTATTATGACACCTTCCCCGTAAAAGGTCTGCTTGAAGAGCATAATGAAAAAGACTTCTATTTAGAACTTATGAAGCTTTATCAAACAACATCACTGACATAAGGAAGACAATGAACTGGTTTTTTCTAACACTTGGTTACAGCGGACTTTCTCCAAAAGCACCTGGGACTATGGGAACATTGGCCTCATTGCCGCTAGGTATGGCAATACTCATATATTTTGACGCAACAACGCTTTTTTTAGCAGCACTGCTCATTAGCGTTATAGCTATAAAAGGTATAAATAACTATGAAGCACTCACAGGGAATCATGATGATCAAAAAATTGTCATAGACGAACTCGCAGGAATGTGGTTTGCACTGAGTGTTGCACCAGCTTCAGGTGTTGCTTTGACTCAGATAACAGACCTGCAAAACGGATTTTTAATTCAATGCCTGCTCTCTTTTGTTCTTTTTAGATATTTTGATATTACGAAACCTTCCATTATAGGCAGAATCGACCGCGAAGCAAAAGGCGGAATTGGAGTAATGGGCGATGACATTGTTGCAGGTTTTGCAGCTGGAATCTCTTCAGCTGCATTGTGGCAGGGCTGGCTCTATCTTTCTAAAATGATATAAAAAAGGGCTTTAATGCCATCTGGCATTATATTTTAAACCTTTGTATCTCTCCATGTGCTTTTTCACTTAGCTCATCGAGTATATCGTCAAAACCTATGTATTCACTTTGGAGCTCTTTTGCACGCTGTGCAAGAGGAGAAAACTGCTTATTGTTTTTCATATCAAAACTATACTTTGG
>JANTGW010000112.1 GCA_024762705.1 Sulfurimonas sp. | reverse complement strand
CAATTACCGATCAAAGAATGGCATGGATATTTACACAATCCTACCATCGCCGATGCCATCCTTGACAGGATTATCCATAGTGCCTACAAGATAAATCTGGAGGGAGAATCGCAAAGAAAACTCAAAAACGAAGAGAAGAAAAAGCATAAAAACCAAAAGTGATGTTTCCACTTGTGGTATAATTTTACCAGTCTGTTTCATTCTGGTTTCAAGTGGAAACATAAAAGTGAAACGGGTGGAAAGGTTGAGTGAAATCTACAAATATTTAGATTCACCGTCATTGGTGCTATATAGAATAAGGAGGGTATGAAGTTTAATTCTGATGATAAACATGCAAAAATTGAAGCAACTAATTACAGAAAATTTAGAGGATCTATATTAATGTGTATTCATAATAACCCACCGGAGGGTTACATTAGAATGAGGGATTAGGTAAACAAAGTATACTACAAATTTTTCTTTGCTGCTCTCAAATGTAGGCATATGTTGCCATAGGACCTTCTGCCAGGAAGGCCTTAATCTTAAACGAGATTTAGCTGGACCTCCCGAAACATCTTTTGTCGTCTTCCCTTCAGTTTTCCCTGGGCAAGTCTTTGTTTGTTATGCCACAGCCACTGTTTTTGTTTCTTGGTAAGCGTATTGCCTTTATGGAATGTTCTGAGGATATCCTCCATCTTCATCTGCCAGTGACGGTCTTTTCTTCTTTCGAAGCAGGCTGGACATCCGGCCTTGTTTTTCATGATATTTCCTACAATGCATGGCCATTCATGTCCGCAGGCATGGCAGTGTATCAGTCGTCTGCCTTTTGCATCGGGGAGCAGTGCTTTTTGTGAGAGTGAATAGTTCCCATCGCTTTTTTCAAGCAGCAGCCTGTTGGACTTTTTGTATTTGTCCTGACTGATCTTTTTTTCTCGGCATTTAGGGCAAGGGTGCTTGTTGTCCTTTAGGTAAGCCAGTGTAGTCATAAATATGTGACCACACTTTATATGCTGGTAGCGATGCTTTCGTTCCGAACCGGTATAAAAGTTGTCATACAGTGTGTATTCACCATTATGCACTTTTATAAGGTCAGCGGAGATCCTCTCCGGATGGGAAGTTTGTATGACACTTTCCACATTTTCGAGTGTTAGGTTCTTTACGAGTTTTTCCGATAAAATATCAAAGAGAAATCTTGGGAGTGCTGGCCATTCTTTAGCGGGAATCCGGACAAGCGCAATACCATTTTTCTCGGCATACTCGTTTTTTATTTTATCTCTTTTTCTCGTACCTTCTACATCCCATGGCGTAAAGCAGGCTCGTTCATGCTGTTCACCGTCTACCTCTATTAGCAGGTGTATCTTCGGTAGGTAATAGTCAAAGGGAAGTACCATGCCGGTTTCAGGGTTAATGCAGTCCAAAAAACGCTTTTCGGTATCGTAAGTGACATTGAAGTGATCCAATATATCTCTTACATAACGCGATGCCATGGATTCCATTCCGTTACGCTGACAGTTTGGACACCTCTGTCCTAGCTGTTTGGGTGTACCTTTGAACTTTTCCCATTTTTTAGGAAAGACCTTACCGCAGGTATTGTGCCGGAATAGGTGCTTTGTTTTTGCGTTCTTGTACATGATGTCAACAAAGCTGTATTCTCCATCAGTCATCTCCTCGGTTTCCTTTCTGACAGACTGAATACTTTGGGCAAAATGTTCGTTGAGCCTTTTGCCTTTGCATTTTGCACATCTTCTTTTCCCATCCGTAAATTCATACAGGGGGATCGTATAGGTGTGGCCACACTCATTGTGTTTGACAGTGAGTTTTCTTTTGCTTCTTTTTCCCGTAACGGGATCCTTTTTGGCGTTTGCATCAAGAGAGACAAACGTGTATTCACTTCCTGTGCCTTCTTCTACGATCTTCCTAACAGCTGTTTGAGTAAACTTTCTTGCCATGGTTAATCCTTTGTATTTGATTATGTTTAATTAAAAACATTCAAATTATATCATATATGATTAACTATGTCAAGTCATATATGATAAATTAATATTGATTTTGATAAAATAGACTTGTTTTTGATAAAGAAAGGTTAAATTATGAGTAAAGAAGATCTGGCACAGAAAGCCAAACAATTCATTAAGATGGAAATGCTAAAAAAAGACATTAACTTCGTGGACCTGCATAAACTGATGGTAGAACATGGATACGACTATACACTTGATGCTATCCGACAAAAAGTAGGGCGGGGAACCTATGATGCCAGGTTTCTTTTTGCTTTTGCGGATAGTTTGGGCCTCGATATTAATCTAGTGCCTAAAGAGGAATCTAAATAGTACAAAACAGATATGATTTTCAAATTATTATTATAAAAAGACGATTAAGCGTTTAACATTCAGTGTCAGCCACAATTGGTAAAATAAATACTTTATCATAGGAGAAAAAGTAAAAAATAGCCAAAATTGTCGTAAAAAAATTAAATGGGCTATACTTTGTTTGCCTTTCAACCCATATGGGTAGGAAGGACGGTATGAGGAACCCAGAGAGCTAATCCAAAAGCGGACTAGCCCCATGAGATGTGCAATTGATTGGAGCCTGTTTTTGTGTTTTTGTTCTCCAAGTCCTTCTGGAAAACGAGTGCCTTACTACTGCGATCCCATGCAGTGTAAATAGGCTGAACCTCGCCTGGTTCTGGTGAGGAAATACATTTAAAGAAAAAAGGAAACAATATATGCAAAAGCATAAAACAGCTTTGGAGAACTTTCGGTTGGTCAGCAAACAGACTGCTGCCAAGTACTTAAGAAGATCGGAAAGCAGTGTAGACAGGTACCGCAAACAAGGCATACTACAAGGGAAAAAGGTAGGTGGTAGGATTATGTTTCTCGAAACTGAACTGATCCGCTTTATCAATGATTCCGATGTGTAGTTATGATTCATCGTGGGAGTTGTTGACGCATAACCCCCCGGGGGGTTAGCATTTTACAGAATGCTTTCCCAAGAAAAACCAACCAAACAACGACCATAATGCTACTCAAATCCTTTAGTTAACCTAAAACTACAATAAAGCACAATTATCTCCTAAAAAACTTTGCAGTTTGAAGTCTGAAATAATGCAGAAAAAATAGAAAACAGTTATGTGACATCGTCGATAAAATCTTCTTCACACATCAGAAGCTATTAAGGATGGACCTGACTTGCAGTACTGAGCACATAATATAGTATTATGTGCTCATCTACTTATTATTCAATTTTTGTTACCTTATTATCTATATACTGTAATAAAGTGAGCCACTTGCAGATTCCAACAAAAGTTTGATTATTAAGGGATAAAACGCAGAAAAAAAGCTGATTCTGATTTCAAAAAGTTATAATTTTTTACCACAAAAATCTAACAGAAAAAAGAGTCAGCTTATGAAAAAAATTATACCTTCACTTTCAAAAATGTGGCTTAAAGTCATTAATTTAGAGCAAAGTCTTTTCCCCAAACTAGAAGAGTCTATAGGGTCGTTAAGTCCTAAAGAAGAAAAACTGATAAGGATCCTTGACTTTGCCCAGATAGAGAAGTTTGTTTCCACTGTACAGATCACTAACCCACCCAAAGATAGAGAAGAGATGGCACGCGCCTTTGTAGCCAAACAAGTCTATAACTTCCAGACCACGAGAGAGTTGATAGATAGATTGAAGATCGATAGAACCTTACGCTTGCTATGCGGATGGAGATATGAGAATAAGATTCCCAGTGAAGCTAAATTCAGCCGTGTCTTTAAAGAATTCAGCCAACAACGTATTGCAGCTAAAGCCCATGATGTTTTTATAGAAAGTTATTTGAGCAAAACGCTTTTCTTCTATAGTAGTATTGATTCCACAGCCATAGAACTTAGAGAAAAATCTGTGCAGATTAAAAAAGAAGTTAAGCCTAAACGGAGACAAGGACGTCCAAGGAAAGGTGAAGAAGGTCCTCCTGAAAAACCAAGCATTCTACAACAGCAGGAGAATATGCAAAGTACAGAAGAGATGTTGTCTCTGATATCAACAAAATGTGATACCAGTATCAAACAAAACTCAAAAGGAAACCGACATAGATGGACAGGTGGGAAACTTCATCTCTCAGTAGTAGATGGTGATATTCCTATCACTGCTATCTACTCTTCGGCATCTGTGCATGACAGTTCATTGG
>JANTGW010000111.1 GCA_024762705.1 Sulfurimonas sp. | reverse complement strand
CAACCATTGCTATAGTCAGATTCCCAAGTTCAAAACGAAAGTTTTTCATTGCAGAAGAAATAGAGTGCCCTGAATTAATATCTTCAGCAATTTTAGAAAAGACAGTCTTAAGCGCTTCATCTGTAGTAGCATTTGCAATTTCACTGAGTGAATCATGTATAGAAATACCTGCATTTGTCATAACTGCCAGTTGTCTAATTGCAGCGATAAGTGCATCAGGTTTAATTTTTTTCTTTTTTATATTTGATAAAAAACTTGTTTTGAATCTTCTAAGTTGTGCTTCAAGGGGTTCTTGACCTTCTGTGACTTTAATGATAATACCTGAAAACTTCAATTTAGCGTAACTATTCGCTTCTTGTTTATTCTCGGCATAGAGACCTACCTCTTCTTTTTTCCCTTTTGTTAAAACAGTTGCTATAAAATATTTCATCCTTTGGCCACCTTTAATACTTCTTCTATACTGGTAATTCCATCAATCGCTTTTTGGATACCATTTTGGAAGAGTCCGACAAACCCTTCTTTTTTAGCTTCTTCAAGCATCTGTTCTTTTGATGCACCTTTGGCAATTAAAGATGAAAGTTCTTCTGAAATGTTAAGTACTTCACATATCATTTCCCTTCCCATATAGCCAGTGTCAGAACACTCTTTGCAGCCTGTACCCTTGTAAAAAATCGTGCCTTCAGGCACAACTCCGTCAATCTCTTCCAAAACTGAGGCTGAAAGTGTGTCTTCAGCTTTACAATATTTACATATTTTTCTTACAAGCCTCTGTGCCTGAACAGCGACAAGTGCACCACTGATAAGGTAATTTTCAATTCCCATATCTGCCATACGAGGAATAGCACTGATTGCATCATTTGTATGGAGTGTTGATATAACCAAGTGCCCTGTAAGTGCAGCTTTAATTGCAATTTCTAAAGTCTCCTGGTCACGAATTTCACCAATCATGATTTTATCAGGGTCTTGTCTTAGTATAGATCTAAGGGCATCAGCAAAACTTAGTCCTACTTTTGCATTAACCTGTACTTGCTGAATTAGATTCATTCTGTACTCTACAGGATCTTCAACAGTAATGACTTTATCTTCTACATTTCTAAGTTCATTGAGGGCACCATATAAAGTAGTTGTTTTACCACTTCCTGTAGGACCTGTAACAAGAATAATTCCATAAGGAGCTTTAAGACCTTTAAGTAGTTTATGATAGCTGCTAGAATCCATACCTGCATCCTCTAGTTTTACTAATGCCTTTTGTTTATCTAAAACACGCATAACAATTGATTCACCGTAGAGAATAGGCAGTGTGGATATACGAAAATCATATTCTCTTGCACCTACTGAAGTTGAAAACCTGCCATCTTGAGGTTTTCTTTTTTCAGCAATATCCAAATTCGCCAATAATTTTAACCGTGAGGCTAAAGGTGGGTATATGTCTTTATCAAATATGAACATTTCAGTTAGTTTTCCATCGACACGTCCGCGAACAACACAGTTTTTCTCCGTAGGTTCAATGTGTACATCACTAGAACGCGAATTAATACATGTTTTTAAAACAACATCTATAAGCTGTAAAATTGAAGATGCCTCTTGTTGCTCTTCAATTGAACTAATAGAGTTTAATTCATCGCGTATCTTTTTAACCAAATCTTTAATACTGTCTTTAAGACCGATTTTATACAGGTATGATGCGATCTGTTTTTTTGTTGCCAGAGCAATTTTAAGAATTTTTCTTGGAAAGAGTCTTTGAATAGCTTCTTGAGCTTCCATATCGAAAGGGTCACTGAAAACGACCGTTACACTCATATCGTCTTGAGAAACTGGAATCGCATTATGTTTTTGTAATTGATTAAGGGGGACTTTTTCAATTAGCCCATAGTCCATATCGATTGAATCAAGATCTATAAAAAGAAGATCAAGCTCTTGTGAGAGTCTCTGAAGTACTGAATTTTCTTGTATATAATCATAGTTGTCTATAATTGAAAGGTCGTAAACACCTTCTCTGACTTGCTGAACTATAAATCTGACAAGACGGTCCATTGTCATAAAACCAGAGAGAGTAATATCTCTAAGAACCAGGTTTTCACTAATTCCTTTTGATAAAAGCCTATCTACCTGGCCTTTCATTATCGAGCCGTTTGCAAGTAAGTCGGTTGTTATTCTATCCACAATAACTCCTACCAGTATACGTGACGTTTTAGAATTATTGTATCATAATATTCTTCAATAATCATTTTACTGACTCTGTCACCTTTCGATATATATAATTTATAGCTGAGTTTTTTGTCCGTTAAATCATCAAACAGGTAATAAGCTCTTGGCTCATGTTTACCAAGTTTAGTATATAAATCAAAGACCTTGGAGAGCACAAAGTCTGTTGATGGGAGAACATACTTGGATAAATCATACCCATCAATCAAAGCATGGTATAAAAGTTTTTTTTGCATTAAAATAACTGAAAAGTAGGCGGCATTAGCTCTGGCTTCTTTTGAGAATTTTAGCGTTGCAATTGGTATGGATAACCTGTCTATGTAATCTGAATGCAGACATCCAAATGCATATAAACTGACAAACTCTTCATCTTGTTTATATTTTTGAAAATTGTTAAAGCCTGTTGTACAGACTTTTTCATATTTTTTATTTTGATATAAAGTAAAAAGATTTTGTTTGATGTCATAGGCAAAAAGATTATATGTAAGTATAAGCAGTATAACTAGCTTCATTCGAATTTTCCTGATTTAATTTCATTTAGAAGTATTTCAGCATTACTTGAGTGTGAAACTTTGATATACTCTTGAAGGGTGTGAATTGCCTTGTCTTTTTTATGCAGTTTCACAAGGGATCTTGCAAATATAAGCCAACTTGCCTCAATATTAGAATTAATTTGGTTAGTTATAAGAGCATAATTGTATGACTGTTCATAATTGCCCAGTTCATAATACTTTTTTGCAATAAAAAGGCTAAGTGCAGGATTATTGTTCTTTTTAAATCGGCTTATAATCTCAAAGATATCATTTTGTGTTTCTTTTCTTTCTATGGAAATAGCAGATTTTTCTTCTTTTTTAACCGGAGTTATTTCAGTAGTAATTTCTTCAATAACTTCCTGTGGTACTGTAGGCTTGACAACCTTTCTTATCTTTTTTACTTTGGGTTGTATGTTTTGTATATGTTCCTGGCTGTACTTTTGTTGGTTGTATTGTGGTTGTATAGCTTGATATTGGATGTTTTTCATAAAGTTCATTGACGGTTTTAAAGTTTGCGCTGAATCTAATGCTTCATCACTTTTTGGTGTGGCTTGAATGGATTTTACTGTAACATCCGGCTTAGATATAGTTACAGCAATAGGTTTAGTTTTTTTTGGGATACTTGTAACTGGAGTATGTGCTTTAGCAGGAGTAATGTCTTTTTTTGAAGGATTGACTGTCTGTATATTTGTATATAAGCTATAAGCAATAGGAACTATTATGAGCAATCCTATAGCTATAAGTATATATGGTAAAAGTGACTTTATTTTATAGATTTTCCAGCGTTTTTCTAAATCATGAATATTAAGCATTAATCAAACCTGTATGGATTGCAGCCATCTCTACAAATTTATTTGGTATATTAATTGTGCTTAATGGCTGAGCAGTACTATTTTTATTGTAGGTTTCATAAATTTCAAAAAGTGTATAAAGTAATTTGTTGGTATCTCTATAGTTGCCAGAAGTAAGTTTATAAATTTTGTTGACTGTTTTAGCACTAAACATATTCGCTGTATCAAAACAGTTCGCTTTCATAAGTTTTTTCTGTATATAGATTTTTAGTTCTGCATTTGAAGCATTTTCAAGCTCATATGTTTCCCAAATTCTTGTTTGGAAGTGTTCCTTTGCAATAAGGTCTTCTTCCTCAGTTTTATGTAGAGTGATGACAAATTTAATACAACGGGTATCAGATAATAGCCTTATCTTTTCCATTAAAACCTCAGAGTAAAGTTGCGCTTCATCCAATAACACGACTGGGATTTGTTCTGTTTCTCTGTCTTTAACAATTTTCATAAACTGGGTGAGGTTTAAGGTATCATTATATTTTATATTAAAAATATCCTGTGCAAGTGTTTTATAAAACTCATTTTCATCTACAATAGGAGTCTGATAAAGATAAATATTGTTTTCTTCAGACAGCTCATCATAGAGTTTTGATAAGAACATACTCTTACCTGTCCCTGGTTTTCCAAAAAGAAGCACCATTTTAAGAGGTTTTGATA
>JANTGW010000110.1 GCA_024762705.1 Sulfurimonas sp. | reverse complement strand
TGAAGAACTTTGCCCAGTTTTGTAATGGTTTTTTGTATGTCCGAGAGTGTTTTGAGTCTGATTGTAAGTGTTTTTATATGAAATTTCTGTAGTTGTTCTAAAGTCTTTTGATGAAATGGGTGGCCAATGACAAGTGTAGGAGAAAGTGCTATGATCTTTTCAATGCTAGGATTTGCATTTCCCCCGATGACAGGCAGTTTTTGCGCCTCTTTGGGATAAAGTGAATAACTGCTCGTGGCAACAAGTGTATTGCCGCGATGCAGACCGTAAATAATTTCGGTAACAGAAGGGCTCAAAGAGACAATTCTCTCATGTGCCCAAAGGTTGAGTATGAAAAGTGAGATAAGGAGAAGGGTTTTCATACTCATGATTTACCTTTTAGTATTTTACGTTAAGACCGACGTATGCACTGCGTCCTGCTGTTGCATACCCGTCAACAGTCTGATAATATTTGTCTGTAATGTTGTCAATTTTAGCATAAAAAGTAAGATATTTGTTTGCTCTTACATTTGTTACGAAATTAGCAACTGTATATCTACCTGTTTGTGCACCCTGATTGTCAGCACTATTGTAACGTGTTCCGACGTATTGAGCATTGATGCCAAAATCGATGTCATCAGTCGCATAGTACGTTGCCGTAACATCAAGTTGTGATTTTGGACGACGTGCCAGGTTTTGTTTATCTGCATTTTTTGCTTCAAGGTAAGTATAAAGTGCTTTTAGACCAAGTGCATCAAAGAAGTAATCTTCATAACCGACTTCTACTCCTTTAAATGTTGATGTACCGCTTGTTTGTACATAACCTGTAGTATATTCTATGAGGTCGGTTATTTCATTGTTAAAGTATGTAAGCCAAAGAGTGTCATTACCGAAAGTTATGTCACGTGTTAATGACTTTTCCGGTTTGAGATTCGGATTTGCACCCCATTGACCATAAAGTTGTCCAAGAGTAGGTGTATTATATCCTGTACCGATGTTTGCACTGATGTATATGTCGTTTTTGATAAACTGTTTTATACCAAATTTGCCAGTTAGCGAATTTTCAAATGCATTATACCTGTCATAGCGAAGAGATTCTGTAATGATAGTACTTCCATTTTCAATCAAATTCAATTTATTATAGTTTGTCACAAAAGCAGAGATGGCATTGTAGATTTTATCTACATTCGGAGTAATGTCTTTTTGCTCAAACTTTTGAAAAGATGCTCCGGCTCTTAAAAAACTGTTTTGCATATAGTTGATTTTATCATCGAGTTTTATCTCATTAACTGAACCTTCATAATAATAATTACTCCAAGCACCAACGCTTTCTCTGTCAAAAGTAGAAAGGCTGTACTGTAGTTTGATATCATTTAGAGAATCTTTGTGTTTATATGCAAGTGTATAAAAACGGTTTTTCAAATATGTATTTGGAATAGTCGAATCAACAGGATTGTATGGAGGAACAAAAGAAGTATCATCATAATACACCAAAGAGTTGATTGCTTGAATATCGGCTTCTATCCTGTCATTTTCTGTCAAATTATAGCCAAATTTTGCATGAAGAGTCTTGTTTTCATACGGATCTTTTTCATATCCTAATTCATCGTATCTTTTCCCGTAGTTTGCACTTCCTTGATACGGTTCTACTGCCGAGAATCCATCTGTGTCAAAATATGTTCCTGCTGCTAAAATATCATACTTTTCAGTACCATAAGAAACACCGATTTTCGTTTGCAATGTATCAAAAGCGCCATATTCCAGATTTGCACTTGCATGTAGTCCTTTTTTTGCTTTTGAAGTTATGATGTTGATAACACCGCCACTTGCATCACTTCCCCAAACACCAGACTGCGCACCTTTAATGATCTCAATTCTCTCGACATCATTGAGCATGATTTGTGAAAATTCTGCAACTGAATCTACAACGGTCGGGTTGTTGTAACGTACTCCGTCAATGAGAACAAGGATTCTTTTAGAACTCATACCGCGAACAAAAATAGATGAAGCTGTTCCTGTACCGCCGTTTTGAGTCATAGCCATATTTGCTAGTTTATGAAGTGCTTCATTAAGCGTTGTAACACGAGAATCTTCTATCTCTTCTTTAGTGATGACGATGACGCTGTCTGTAACATCTTTTTTGTTAAGTGCTGTTCCTTGTGAAGATGTAACCTGAATGTTCTCTAATGTATATTGGTTATTGGCCTGTAGTGTTCCTACTAAAGCAACTGAAATGAGTGATAATTGTATTGTTTTTTGCATAATAATCCTTATGGTTATAGTTATTTTTGTATTGTTATAAAAGTGGATTACGCTGCAGGCGGGGAGTTTATCTTTATTTTGAGGGGTTTGCCGTCAAGCGTGCATACTGAAGCGCTGAGTGCTACTATCTTAGTTAAAGATATATAGGCTTGTATCGCTGCTAAGGTAAAGTAGTTTTTTCCAAAACCTCTGGGTGTATGCACGTATCTTCTCTTTTCTTTTTCGGAATTTTAGCTAAAATACCCTTATGAAACTTTCACATTTAAAACAAATCGTTAATTATTTAGAAAACTTTACAAAAATATCCGCTGCACATAGAGTCAGTGACAGCATCATCAAGATCGTGTTTGACAAAAGCGATGCTGTGTACTTCAATATGCAGCGTTCCAATTCGAGTATTTTTAAATGTGAGGAGTATCCCCGCTCAAAGGTTTACAATGCTCCCTTTGATGTCATTCTTGCCAAACGTTTTAACCGTGCTAACGTGTTACATGTAGAGCTGCTTAACAATGACAAGATCATACGCATAAAGACTTCTCTATCTTCTGCATACAAAGAAGAGATTACCTACTTGCAGATTGAATTTACGGGAAAATACACCAATGTCATCATCTTGGATGAAAACAATGTCGTACTTGAAGCGTTGCGTCATGTTGATCTGTTCTCTTCGTTTCGCGAGGTTCGCGTGGGACAAAAACTTCTGGACGTTCCCCCTGCACCTTTTGTGGCAAAAGAGTACCCTCTTGAAGATGTAGAGCAGTTTTTGTATGAAGTGTACGAAAAAGAGCAAAATGCCAAACTTAACAGCCTGAAAAGGCAAAAAATTGCACAACTAAATAAAAAACTCAAAAAGCTGCAAAAATTGTATGAAAGACTCGAATCTCAGGAGTCTTTGGAAGAAGAGGCAAAAAAGAGTGAGCATCTTGGTAACTTGGTACTCTCAAATGTGCAAAACATCAAGCCCTATGCAACAGAGATAGAACTTGATGATTATGACGGTTCAAAAGTAAAAATAACGCTGCCAAAACCTTATGCCACGCCTTTTATGATAAGTGAGATGTTTTTTTCCAAAAGCAAAAAAGCAAAACAAAGAGCGAAGCATCTGCACATAGAAGAAGAGTCGCTGCGCTCAAAGATAGAGCATCTTAAACTCTTTATAAATGTGGTAAAAGAGGCAAAAGATGTAGCAAAGATAGAGATGCTTTTTCCAAAAAGAGTCCAAAACAAAAAAGTAAAGCAAAATGACTCCATAGAAGTTTTTTGGATAGAAGGCTATAAAGTACAGCTGGGAAAAAACGAAAAAGGCAATGTTGAACTGCTTAAAAATGCACGCGCGAAAGACATCTGGCTGCATATGAAAGACAGACCTTCCGCGCATGTCATCATCACAACAGACAAGCAAAACCTGCCGCAAAACATCATAATGGCAGCGGCAAAGCTCTGTGTGGAGTTTAGCACTACTTCAAAAGACAGGTTTTTGGTCGATTATACTCCCAGACGAGAAGTCACCATACAAAATGGTGCAAATGTGTTGTATAATAAGTACAAGACAATAGAGGTGGATACTAGAGAATAAGAAAGTATTTACATGTAATTCTCAAAAAGCAAAGCTTTTTGTAGCTTTAGTACCCTAGCGGTCAGCGGATAAAAAAGGAGAGGAGAACGTCATGAGTGTCGGAGCTATCGGAAATGCAGTTCTTGTCAATCAAATGACGCCTGCCGTGACACCTTTGCAGGGAAACCAATACACCCGTTTTGATCTGCAAAACCTTGCTGCCCAAGCGGCCGTTCAGGAGAAAGAAAAAGAGGTCGAGGAGGTCCGTCCTACTGAAGAGAGCCATGCCATAGACCCTGACCGTGAACACCAAAGAGAAGAAGCGGACGAAGAGACAAAAAACCTCCCAAAGAAAAAAGATCATAAAGTAGTTCATGAAGAGAGTGAAGAAGAAACAGACAAACCGCAACACCTATTAGATATTAAAGTCTGATTCGATATAATAATTCCATCTAAAAACTTACAGG
>JANTGW010000109.1 GCA_024762705.1 Sulfurimonas sp. | reverse complement strand
CACTCCAATACCCGTATCTTGGAGCAAAACAACCTGTGGTCTTGAATACTTTATGCCATACATTTCTTCCATAATCACGCCCTGAATTGAATTAGCAATATTCTACTATTAAAAGTTTGTAAAGCTACTTAATCACTCCATCAAGTATGGGAACGAAATCACAATCTTCAAGCTCTTCTTCTTCAATTTCATCGCCGTTTTTTATAAAACGCGTAATTACCTGTATGTTTCCCTTTTGCAAAGGTGCTACCAAAATTCCGCCATCAGCCAATTGCTCAAACAATTTTTGTGGGATTTCTTTTGCTGTTGCAGAAAACAAAATTCTGTCATAAGGTGCATACTTAATCCAACCGTTTTGCCCATCATCAGTACGTGTATGTACATTATGAATACCAAGATCACGAAATCTCTTTTTTGCTTCTAGTATCAAAGGTTCTATACGTTCAATGGTAAAGACACCACGAAACAAGTGAGACAAAACCGCGGCTTGATAACCACTTCCACAGCCTACTTCCAAAACTCTGTCTGCACCTCTTGGAAAAAGATACTCTGTCATTTTTGCCACTGTCAAAGGCGAACTTATATACTGGTCAGCTCCAATTGGCAATGCATCCAACTTATAAGCATGCTGTCTGAAGCCAACAGGCACAAATGCTTCTCTGTTTGTTGAAGCTATTGCATTCTTTACTTCTTGACTTAATTTAAATTGTGCATCACATTCATCTGCTAACCGTGCTGTTTTTGTTGCTGTTATTCTGTCCAATCTATCGTATTCCTACATTCATATATCTTCTCATTAAAGTTATCTCTTTTTTCTTATATTCTACTTCTAAGCAAGGCTTATTCCCATTACGAAACACTTCACCATGAGGAGTGATAACTCCGCTCATAGATGTACACTCTTCATTTGCACTGTCACTTGCAATCACATAGCATTGATTCATCACAGCCAAAGCTTCTGTTAGCACTTTAAAGTGTCCGCTTCTTAGTTTTCCCCACCATGAAGGAACAGCTATCACATCAGCACCTTCTGACTTTTGCCAAAGTTCTTTAAAACGTAACTCAAAACAAACTAACACTGCCAGCCTTATACCTGCTATTTCCACGATATGAAAATCTTTATCGCTGCCTTCTTGCATATACTTGTCTTCATCACCAAACTTAAAAAGCCTTGCTTTTGCCCTTTGAAAAACCACTTCTCCATTATAAAAAACTTTCACAAAATTAAAAATCTGTCCCTCTTTCTCTTCAAGCATCGTAAGAATAATTATTTTTTTATAAGAAGCTTTTTTCAGTGCTGCTGTAGCCTTGTAAGCAAATGTAAGCATAGCATCAATATTTGCATAGTCAAATCCAGTAAGACAGACTTCCGGAGCAACAACAATGGAGTTTTCCTGTGTTTGTGTTATAAGTGTTAGCAGTGTTTGTAAGTTGTCTTCATAGTTATCTGTTGTTTCAAATAACAGTGAGCATAAAAAATACTCACTTGTTCTAGAAGTCATCATCAAAAGAAAGACTACCTTTTGAGTAGTTTGTTACAGTTCCTTCAAAGAAGTTTGTTTTTTGGTCGTTGAATTTTGCAAAGTCATCGACCCACTTAATAGGATTTGAAACATTATAGAGTTTCTCAAAACCGACAGAATTGAGTCTGTCATCTGCAAGATATTGAATATACTGTTCTACAATATCATCTGTCAGTCCTAGGATCTGTCCTTGTGTAATGTATTTACCCCATTCGGTTTCAAGTTTAACAGCCTGTTTGAACATCTCTATAACATCTGCTTTTAACTCTTCTGTAAACAGATCGGGTCTCTCTTTTCTGAGTGTATTGATAAGATTTTGAAACAACACCAGGTGTGTTACCTCATCACGCTGTATAAAACGGATCATCTGTGCGGAACCAAGCATCTTTCCACTTCTTGCAAGCGTATAGATGTATGTAAATCCGCTGTAAAAATAGATACCTTCAAGGATCTGGTTTGCAAAACAGGCCTTCACGAAATTTGTATCTGTAGGATTTTTTGCAAGTTCTTGATACACACCAGCTATAGCATCATTTTTATGCTTGAGCATCATATCTCTACGCCAAAGTTCATATATCTCATCCGAGTTCGTTGAAATACTGTCAACCATAACCGCATAACTTTGTGAATGCAGTGCTTCCTCAAAAGACTGACGCACCAAAATCAAGTTGATCTCAGGAGATGTCACATAAGGATTAATATTATCTATCAGGTTGTTTGTTTGCAGTGAATCCATAAATATTAACTGTGAAAGCGCTTTGTCATAAGCTGTCTTTTCTGCGTCTGTGAGCTGCTTATAATCATTCACATCACGTGTCATATCTACTTCTTTTGGAAACCATGTATTGTTCAACATCATCTCCCAAAGATTATAAGCCCATTGGTATTTGATGTTGTTAAGTTCAAAGATCCCTGTCGGATTTCCACCAAATACTTTTCTCTCGTTTACATCTTCAGTCGAGTCAGGGTTATATATCTGTTTTCTGTTCATTTGATGGCTCTCCATACATTATTTAAGTTAGTGATTATAGCCATCTCTACATAAAATTTTGATAAGACTATCTGACAGATTTTTCCAGCTGAGATTCATCGAACTTTTTAATCCCTTTTCTCTGGCTAAAGCCTTCTGCTTCATCATTTATTGATTTTACTACTTTATTTTTATATTCTGTAGCGGTATGCCCTGTTTCATGTGAATAAATAATATATACGCCAATGGCTAAGGTGATAATCATTAAAACAGTATTGTTTTGCTGAAAAAATACGAATGAGAGTAAAGCGATTATAAGTAGAGAGAAAAAATAAGTATATCCTTCCATATTGTTTCCTTTATTATTGAGCAATAAAGAAGTATATCACAATAAAGATACACTTAAAAGCAAGGCCATATAAGCCTGCTTTTAATTGATTATTTACGAGCGTTACGTTTTCTTTCGTTCTCTTTTAAGAACTTTTTACGAATACGGATATTTTCAGGAGTAACTTCAAGAAGTTCATCATCTTCTATCCACTCTAATGCACGCTCTAATGACATGTCACGTGGTGGAACAAGTTTAATAGCTTCGTCAGCTCCACTTGAACGTACATTTGACTGCGCCTTTCCTTTAATAGGGTTAACAACAAGGTCATTTGAACGTGAATGCTCACCAATGATCATTCCTTCATATACTTTTGTTTGTACACCGACAAAAAGAACACCACGGTCTTGAATACCAAAAAGTGAAAATGCCAAAGTCTCTCCGTCAGTCATAGAGATCAATGCTCCATAACTTCTTGATTCAACAGAACCTGTAAATGGACGGAATTCCAAGAAAGAGTGATTCATAACACCTTCCCCTTTTGTATCTGTCAAGAACTGTCCACGGAATCCGATCAATGCACGTGCAGGAATCTCAAACTCGATTCTCTGGAAACCTTGTCCCATAGGAAGCATAGATTTCATTTCTGCTTTTCTTTTTCCTAAACGCTCGATAACAGTACCGCTTAGATCTTCAGGAACATCAATCACTAAGTGTTCAAACGGTTCACATTTGACACCATTGATCTCTTTAACGATAACCTCAGGACGAGAGATACTAAACTCATAACCTTCACGACGCATATTTTCAGCAAGAACAGTAATTTGCAGTTCACCACGTCCTGATACTTTAAATTTACCCTCACCGATCGTTTCAAGTTTCATTGCAACGTTCGTACGCATTTCAGCTTCAAGTCTGTCTTTAAGTTTATTTGACGTTACATGTTTACCTTCTTGACCTGCAAGAGGAGAATCATTTACAGCAAATACAACTGTAAGAGTCGGCTCTTCAATGTGCATAGGGTCAAGTGCTACAGGATTTTCAGGATCGGCAATAGTATCACCTACATCCACAGTTTCCATACCTGCAAAAGCTACGATATCACCTGCTTCTGCTTCATCAATCTCCATACGATTCAAACCATGGAAACCTATGAGTTTAGAAATTTTTCCTTTTACCATCTCACCGTCAGATTTGGCAAGCATAACATTGTCACCTTTTCTAACAGTACCATTAAATATACGACTGATACCGATCTTACCTACATAGTTGTCATAATCAAGTGTAAATACCTGTGCTTGTAATGGATTAGCAGCGTCACCTTCAGGCTCTGGTACATGTTCTAAGATAGTTTCAAAGATACATTCGAAGTTTCCATCAGGTTCACTCATATCCATCTTTGCTATACCATCACGTGCTGCTGCATAAATCACAGGGAAGTCCTGCTGCTCATCTGTTGCACCCATATCTGCAAAAAGGTCAAACATTTCATCTACAACGCG
>JANTGW010000108.1 GCA_024762705.1 Sulfurimonas sp. | reverse complement strand
TTCTAGTAAATAACTAAACTATAAGGTATTTTAATGAGCAAAGTTATTCCTATTGACGAAGAGTATTTTTTTGATGGAAATGTCATTATTTCCCAAACAGACTTAAAAGGTGTTATCACCTATGCGAACAAGCTTTTTTGCAGTGTATCAGGCTACAAATTAGAAGAACTCACAGGACAGCCGCATAATATTTTAAGACATCCGGATATGCCCCGTGCCGTTTTTGCAAAAATGTGGGAAACCATTCAAGGCGGACAAGCATGGAACGGTCTTATAAAAAACTTAAGAAAAGATGGTCTTTATTATTGGGTAGATACAGAAATACTCCCAATTAGAGATAATGATGAGAATATTACCGGATATATAGCTGCCAGAAGAGCAGCTTCCCGTAAGGATATTCAAGAGGTAGAAGAAACATACAAAAAAATGCTTGAAACAGAGTAAGAGGGGATAAAAAATGCTGATTTATAATTTTCAAAAAGAATTTCTGGGTATTGACGAAAAAGACTTAAAAACCTTAGGTTACAACACTTTAGCCGAATTACGGGCTGAAGTCACTGACTTTGCAGACCTGTTTGTAAAAACACCGGGTTATGTGCATAACTTTAAACATGTACATTGGATTGACTTTATTACATGTGCAGAATCAAATGAAGAGTCTAAAGTCATTATAAGTGCGAACTCCAAAAGCTACAAAGCCATAATAAGCATTACAAATGCTTATCTTGTCGACAACCCAAGCCAAAAAGCATACTTTGTGCATTTAAATAATTTACGGGCACTCACTTCTAATGAGTATGATGACATCTCAGGTGATATCGCAGAAAAACCGGCACTCGAACCGACATCTCCCCAACCAACTCAAATAGTCACACCTGCAAAAGAAGAAACAGTAATTGTACATGATGAATATGATACACCACTTACCATAGAAGAAGATTTCGACCAGATGCTTGATGTAGGTGATTTAAGCATTGAAGAGCCTGTTGCAACAGAAGAACTAGTTGCAAAAGAAGAGCCAATTGTAAAAGAAGAACCAAGTTTACATGTAACACCGCCGACAGAAGAAGTCAAACCTGCAGTAAAACCAGAACCTGTTCAAGAGAAGAAACCTGCACAGAAGGTCGAATCTGTACAAGAAGAAACACCAAAAAGCACATATGTTTACGATCCTCACATAGCTTCAAAAGAGCTTGGCTTACCACTTGATTTGATCGAAGAATTTATTCAAGACTTTATAGACCAGGCAAATGATTTTAAATCGGAATTATATACTTCACTTGATGAAGGAGATATTGACAATGTCAAAATTCTTTCACACAAACTCAAAGGAGTAGCGGCGAACTTGCGTATTGAAGATGCTCATGAAGTACTTTCAATAGTCAATGCTTCATCTGATGCAGATATTATAAAAACAAATCTTGACGGTTTTTACATGATCATATCAAAGCTCGCAGGCGAAGAAGAAACAGCTGCCCCTATTAAAGATGAAGAGGTACCTCAAAAAATAGAGATGCCTGAACTTTTTGATGATGAATTTATAGCACCGGAAGATGAACCAAAAGAAGAATCAGAAGAATTTTTGTCCTTTAAAGATGACGAGCCTGAAATAACTCTGGAATTTAAGGAAGAGGAAAAACTTGAAATCATGCCGGAACCTGAAATCGAGCCTGAACCGGAAGCTGAACTTGAAATCATGCCCGAACTTGAAATTATGCCAGAACTTGAAATACAGCCTGAAGTTAAAAATGAATCAGATCTGACACAAGAGCCACAAGAGCAAACTTTACAATCAGAACCAATTGCACAACCGGCAGACCAAAATGAAGAAAAGTACTCAAAAGAGAAAATTGCTAATGAAATAGGTCTGGATCTGGAAAGTTTCAATGAACTTTTTGAAGACTTTGTGCAAGAATCCCATGCTATATTTGCCAAAATAGATGATGCGATTGCAACAGGCGACTATGATGCTTCAAAACGACAGGCACTGAAACTCAAAGGAATGAGTGATAATATGAGAATGCATGCTTTTACAGCTGAACTTGAGACACTCATTAACTCTACAGACAAAGAAGTGGTATCTGAAGCTGTAAAAAAGATAGACAACATACTTACTACAATTTCAAAAGATGAGGATTAATCAATGCAGATAGGCTTAAAGAATAGACTTCGACTTATTAGTTTATTACCGATTATTATTTTAATTTCCATTACGAGTTATTTTGTTTACAACTCGTATGAGAACTATAAAGCGGCACAGCTTCTTCAAGATAAGCTTTCAACAAACAGGGAACTCAACAACCTACTAAGGAATATCTCCAGGGAAAGAGGTATGACCGTAATGTACCTTGGTAATTCATCGCCAAACACATTAAAGTCACTTTTAAAACAAAGAAAAATCGTTGATCAGCAAGAGGCTTTGTATTTTCAACATTTAAATGAAAATGGAAAAGAGGATGCATTGTTAACAAAAGCAATGCGGAACATAAAAAGCTCAAGGAGCTTGGTTGATACACATGAAGCAAAGTTTGAAGATATATATAGTAAAATATACGGTCAGGCAGAACAAATAATCATTCAAAAACTTGAAACCATTACATCGCATCAACTTGATAGTAAAATCAACAACTACTCTTCTATTTATCTTCCTCTTGTACATGCGAATGCATACACAGCCGATGAACGTGATTTTATTTCTTACACACTTGCCCGTTCAACAGAAATGGACGAAGAAGAAATAAATAAATGGCTCTCTTTAATAGCAAAAGCTGATGCAATCAACTTCTTCAATATTAAAGATCCAGCTCTTGAAAAAAGACTAAACGAGTTGTTTAAAAGTGATGATGCACTTGAACTATTCGATGATCTTAATACTGAACGTGCATCTATAATCATTGCTGCTGCAAGTGGAGAGTACGAAACAAATCCCGGTGTTTGGTTTGCTATGCTTTCTGAAAAAAGTAATCTAATTTCAGAAGGTGAAAATGCCGTTTTAAGTGCAATGGACACAAGAGCAGTCCAGGTAAAAACAGAAGCTTTACAATTTTTGACAATCACATTAACCGTTTGGCTAGTTTCAATCATTCTTGCTGTACTGGGCTTTTTACTTTCCAATGAAATTGCAAAAAATATCCAAAACCTTGAAAGCGTCTTGAAAAAAGTTGCCGAAGATACAAATGAAAGCGATATGGCAGTTGATATCAACTTACATACCGCAAAAGGAACAGAAGAGGCTTATGCACTTCTTGAAAAAATTATTGAGCAAACAAAACGTGATAAGGAAGCTGCGCAAGAAGCAAGTGAAGCAAAATCAATGTTCCTTGCAAATATGTCTCATGAAATTCGTACACCACTAAACGGAATTGTTGGGTTTACGGAACTACTTAAAGATACAGGCTTAAGAGAGGATCAGCAAGAGTTTGTTGAAATCATTGAAAAATCTTCAGAAAATCTTCTTGAAATTATCAACAATATTCTTGACCTTTCAAAAATTGAGAGTAATAAACTTGAAATTGAAGATGTTGTGTTTAACCCTATTGAAGAGTTTGAAAGTGCAGTTGATGTATATGCAGTACGTGCTAGTGAAAAGCACATTGACCTTGGATGTTTTATAGATCCTGAACTTGAACAACCGATTAAAGGTGATCCAACTAAAATTAAAGAAGTTGTCATTAACTTGCTTTCTAATGCTGTCAAATTCACAAGCAGTTCGGGTGCCATTAATGTTGACATCAGAAAACTTCAGTCACCGCAAGAAGGAACAACTCGTGTTAGATTTGAAGTACAAGACAGCGGTATAGGCGTTACCAGTGAGCAAAAATCTAGAATTTTTGAAGCTTTTTCACAAGCCGATACTTCCATTACACGTAAATATGGTGGTACAGGTCTTGGTCTTACCATTTCTGCTCGTTTTATTGAGCTTATGGGTGGACAGCTTGATTTACACAGTGAGCCGGGAGAAGGGACTACATTCTTCTTCACTCTTGACTTTGAAGAGGTTGAAGGTACTCAAGAGTTATCAAAAGGAAAATTCTCAGGAATTAACGCTTTAATTTTAGAGTCAACTCATAAAACAAAAAGACAAGATATTTATCTTAAAGAATATCTTGACTATTATGGGGTAAGTTACACATCCTTTAAAGATGATAACGAACTGGAAATCCTCCAAAGACAGATCAGTTATGACATGTTGTTTATAGATTATGAATATGCCAATGAAAACGAGCTAAAATCTTACAGTAATTTACCGCAAAAAATGATTTTACTTACAAAATCATATTTTATGAAAAAAATTGATTCAATGGGATTAAATATATTTAAAACCATATAT
>JANTGW010000107.1 GCA_024762705.1 Sulfurimonas sp. | reverse complement strand
ATTCTTTTTGTAAAGATGTATCAGCATAAAAATATCGTCAGAAAGATGTACGCTGGAAAACAAGCTATAAAAGGCTTGTATAAAGGTTTGATGGAACAGGAAAAAATGCTTCCGCAATTTTACTATAAGCAGTTACATGTAAGGAATAAGCATCGTGTTATTGCGGATTATATAGCGAGTATGAGTGACAGATATGCCTTGAATTTTCATAATGAGATGTATGGAAAAATCTAAAGTATCTCTTATGTATGAGATACCTTATTAATAAGATCTTTTACTGCGTGTTCTATAACATCTACCTTTTCTTTCATTGTGCCAATGGCGGATTTTGTAATGTTCATCGTTTCTTTTTGCTTTTGAGTCAAGTCTCTTGATTCGTATGCTTCGTTTTTTATTATCTTAGAGTTTTCGGTATCATCAAGGCTCTTTTGATGTGTATCTGCTACTTCGTCTCGTGCCTGTGCCAAACTCTCTTGAAGTTGCTTAGAGATATCAACGAGGCCTATAGTGGATTTGGCATTGTTTTCAACATTGTTACTCGAGTCTAAGATGCTTTGTACAATAATATTTACACTTGCGTTTATCTCCGTAAGTGATTTTTGCGTATTCTCAGCGAGAAGTCTGACCTCATCTGCAACAACAGCAAATCCGCGTCCATGCTCACCTGCACGTGCCGCTTCGATGGCTGCATTAAGTGCGAGAAGATTTGTTTTGTCAGAAATGTCAGAAATAATCGTGAGTATATTTTTGATATCTTCTGCATTTTCTGTCAATGATTTCAGGTTTTCGTTTACAAGCATTTCGCCTTCATGAGTTTGAATAATTTTATTTTCAAGCTCTGCCATTTGTGTCACTGATTCATTGATTTTTGTGGTTACATTTTCCAGGCTTTGTAGAACCTCTTGTGAAAACTCTAAGTTGCTGTCTGATTCAACTGTAATAATACCAAGTTTGTTTAAGACCTGCTCCCCAAGATTTTCAGATGTAATAAAGTCCTTTTCTACCGCTGAAAGGTTTGTTTTGAGATGGCTCAGATCTTCATTAATTTCCTGCGATGAAGAGACTAAGTGCTTTGCTTCATTTATTTTTTCTTTATAGGCATTCAAGAGAGTTATTATCTCTTTACATTCTTTTGAGTAGTGCAGCTGGATATCTATTTGTTTGTCTGAGTGAAAGCCTGATAAAGCGTTAATGATTTTTTTTGCTGCATCTGCTCCATTAATCTTCTCGTCTACGTCATGAACTATCAGAAAAAAAGCTGCTAAAACTTGTATTATCTGTGCAATGGAATTTTGGGTAAAAATAAAAGCGTTTGCTATCAGCAAAATAATTACAGTCCAATGGAGTAATCTCATACGAAGAAAAAGCGATGTCATGTATTGTTTCCTTATAGCGACAATTTTAGGATATTATAACATGAAATTAGAGAAGTTAAAGTTTTTTATGAAGTTTTTTTGAAGAGGAAACGCTCTCCCGAAGGAGAAACGTTTACAGGCGTGATTCGTAACGTCTCATCATGTAAAGACGTTTAAGCATTTTCTTACGAGATGCAATTTTAAATTTCTTACGTTTTTCAGTCTCTGTTTCGTGGAAACGACGAGCACGAGCTTCTGTAACGATTAAGTTACGGTCAACTTGTTTTTTGAAACGTCTGTAAGCAGCGTCAAAGTTGTCATCCGGGCGTAGTATAATACCTGGCATATCACATCACCCACTTTCTGTTAAAATTTGAAATGGAAGTATACCTAAATATCTTTTTTATTGCAATCCTTTGCATTACCAAATATACATTTTCTATTTTTTATGAGCCTATAGATAAAAAAGCCAAAAGGAATAATTGCAATCCCGAAACTGATATAAGCCTGCATAAACAGTCCATGTGTATAAAAATTGAAGCCTGCTGTCAGTATGGTAATAGTTATTAATAGACACATAAAAACGACTCCTTAATCTTTTTATATTGTAGCATAAATAGGCGATGGCTGAAGCTTTAAGATATTTATTAACAGTAAATATGTGCCGATAACTAAGCACAAAAATAATAGACTTTTTTATAACATAATGTCCAAAAGGAGTTTGCTATGAGAAAAACAATAAAGAAATATCTCAACATCTATGTTGTTACAGCTTTAATAGGTGGTTTTTCTGTTTTATATCTTTTCTCATTCGCTTTCGTGCTTAATGATGTTACAGGTGGTTCAAGCAGGGAAATGAAGAAAAAGTATTGTAAAAAGAATCCTGATGAATGCAATGTTACTTTGCAGCGGCAAAAATTTAGATCTTCTGACAGGAAATAATTTGCGGAAGTTTTTGAATACTTTCTTGTACCTCTTTTAGAAAACAGTCGATGATATTATTGGACTTTAGTTTATAGATTATCCACTTTCCGCTTTGTAAAGTCTCTACAAGGTCGGCTTCTCGCATCTGCTTGAGATGACGTGAGACAAGTGGCTGAGAGAGTTTGAGTGTGTCGCAGATCTCGCAGACGCAGAGTTCTTTTTCACGCTGCATAAGTCCGAGTATTTTCACTCTGTTTATATCTGACAATATTTTTGCGGTTTGTACTAATTTTTCCATCTAACCTCTTTTGAAGTTTTATTATATAACAATTATGTTATATGAATTATATCATAAAAGGATTGGGACAATCACCCGTAAAAATACAAACACATTAGGATAACCGTGGAATATATAATAAACTTTTTAGATGCTCTTGCAGACTTAAGTAATGCAATGGCTCCATACATAATTTTTGGACTTTTATTTGCAGGAATATTGCATGAGCTTGTTCCTGATACTATTGTTAAAAATCATCTGGGTAACGACTCGGTTGTCTCAGTCGTAAAGGCGACAATATTCGGCATACCTCTGCCTGTTTGCTCGTGCGGAGTCATTCCTTTAGCGACAAGTATTAAAAAAAGCGGTGCAAGTAATGGTTCTACTCTCTCATTTTTAATCTCTACACCCATTACGGGAATTGATTCGATTTTAGCGACTTACGGGATGTTTGGCTGGGCTTTTACCATTTACAGGGTTATTACTTCTATGATTATCTCTATAATTGCAGGTATTTTGTCTAATATTTATGTTCAAAAAGAAGAAAAGCATGCACAACAGTCAAAACCAGCTTTTAGCATGGCTGCACCAGCGCAACAAAACTCTGCTATGACCTTCTCTGCCGTGCAAACACCAAAGATCACTGTAAATGAAGCTTCAAACGGTACAGGAAGTTGTTGCAGCAGTGGAGTAAGCTGTGATGATAAAAAAAGCTGTATGTTAAAAAGTGCACTCTCATATGCTTTTGGAACACTTTTAAAAGATATAGCATCGCCACTTCTTGTAGGACTCCTTGTTGGTGCGCTCATAACAGCAGCAGTACCGGAAAACTTGAGTGAAATACTTGTTAAGTACAACTGGCTTTCATATATCATAGTCATAGCTATTGCCGTACCGATGTATGTTTGTGCGACAGCATCTCTGCCGATTGCCGCAGGATTGATGCTCGCAGGCGTAAGTCCTGGAGCTGCATTTGTCTTTTTAAGTGCAGGGCCTGCGACAAATACTGTCACGATAGGTGTCGTAAAAAAGATGCTCGGATCTAGAACTCTCTACATTTACCTCGGGACTATCATTGTCGGTTCTATCATCTTTGGATTAGGGCTTGATTATCTGTTCCGTGATGTGAATGTAAAAGAGCTGGTACATATGGATGAACACGCTAGTTTGATTGCCTGGGCTTCTACATTTATACTTTGGGGGTTTGTGCTTTACTATGTCATGAAACCTTACTTTACAAAAGAAAAAGAGTGCAGCGACGGAAGTTGTTGCTCGGCTTCTTAAAAACTACCTGACTGCTAACATTCTGCTAACTTTCCTACGCCATAATACCAACATCAAAACAAGGGAATCAAAAGATTCTCTAGTTTGAAAATTTAAATCTAACACGAAGGATTCAAGATGAAATTTGCAAAAATTACATTATCGGTAGCTCTACTTGGAGCATTAACATTGGGTATGGCAGAAGATACTGCTACAATAGATACAACTACAGTTGACGCACAAATAGAAGCAATTCAAACAGCACCTGCACAAGAGCGTGTAAGACTTATGAATGAGTTTAAACAAAAACTTATGACTATGACTGAGGAGCAAAGAGCCGAGGCTATTGCAGCGATGCAGAAAAAAATGTCTGTTAATGCCGGAATAGGGCAAGAAACAAGTGCTGACGCTAGAACACAGGCAAAAGAGATGAAAAGAGAATTCGGTGAAATGACTCGAGAGAGAGCTAGGGAACATGCACAAGAGATGCAAATGCAGACAAATGAAGAAGCGGTTC
>JANTGW010000106.1 GCA_024762705.1 Sulfurimonas sp. | reverse complement strand
GCCCTTTTTCTAGAGCCTGTCGACACCAAAGAACAGCTCAAAACCCTCATGAAGCACTATCATCTAAAAGAACACCCTGTTCCCTTCAGCCGTTGTATTGTTTGTAACAGTCCCTTGCAGGTGATCGAAAAAGAAAAGATCATTGACAGACTACCGGAAAAAGTGAAAAAGCATTTCAACTATTTCGAATATTGTCCTGCCTGTGATCGCATCTACTGGCAGGGAGACCATTACAGACACATGATGGAATTTCTGGAACAAGTGTTAAAAGAATCCTAAAAAAAACTTAAATCTCTTCAAATTCCGGACACTGATCAAGAACACCTTTTAACGCACTATACGCCATCTTGTGTGCTTTGGCTACAGCCTTTTCGGTTACAAATCCGCCCGCAACATTTACGCCACTATAGATAGCACTATCCTGCAAGCTGGCATCTTTCCACCCATAATCTGCTATCTTCTTTACATACGGTAAAGTGGCATTTGTCAATGCATAAGTTGCTGTGACCGGGTAATCACCGGGCATATTGGCTACACAGTAGTGTATCACTCCATCCACTTCAAAAACGGGGTCATCATGTGTTGTTGGTCTGGAAGTCTCAAAGCAACCACCTTGATCAATAGCAACATCCACCAGGACTGTGCCTTTTTTACAAAATCTGAGCATCTCTTTTGTTATCAGATGTGGTGCTTTTTCACCCGTACTGTAAACGGCCCCTATGACTATGTCAACGGTTGGCAGCATTTTTTCTATATTATACTGGCTGGAATACAAGGTTGAAACATTCTCCGATAACAACATTTCAAGTGCACTCATACTGCTTGGGTTTCTTCCCATGATCACAACATCAGCGCCAAGTCCCACAGCAATTTTAGCTGCATTTTTTGCCACTGTTCCACTTCCTATGATCAAAACTCTGGAAGGCAATACACCTGTGGCACCACCTATGAGCACACCCATGCCGTTGTTATGCGCTGAAAGAAAATGACTTGCCACCATCGGTGCAACTCTGCCTGCTATCTGACTCATAGGTTCAAGTAGAGGCACTCTATTGCCTTCCTCCACTGTTTCATAAGCGATTGCAATGACTTTTTTCATTTTAAGTACTTCAGTTAATTCTCTTAAAGGAGCAAGGTGTAGATAGGTAAAGAGTATCTGCCCTGCTTTTAAAAGATCATATTCCTGGGGTTGCGGCTCTTTAACCTTTAAGATCATTTCACAACGCTCAAATATCTCTTTAGGACTTTGCAGTATAGTTGCTCCCGCTTCAATGTAATCATCATCCAAAAATCCGCTTTTTACTCCGGCTTCCTTCTCTATAAACACTTCATGCCCACTTTGCACAAGTACTCTTGCACCTGAGGGGATCATCCCTACCCGGTACTCTTTTGTTTTTATCTCTTTTGGAACACCGATCTTCATTAAAATTTCTCCTTATCCATGCTCATATTTAATTTCCTCTTATGATGCTATGGAACATAGATCAAAACATCACCCCTTGTCTCTCTTAAAATATAAGTCGCAACACTTCCTAATAATGCTTTAAAACCTGAGGTACCGCGAGAACCCACAACCACCAGATCATAACTGCCTTTATTGATATATTTTATCAATGCTGCTTTAGTGTCAAATTCATCGTCTATGACCTCACCTTTTTTTACAGAAACTTCCTTTATAAACTTTTTCATCTCTTTTTTAGCAGTAGGCAGAGCCACATTATTATAGTCTGAAATTTCAGGACCCATTGTGGCATAAGGTGCTTCAGTGGCATACACTGTTTGAAAAGCATGTACAATATGTATTGTTAAAGTCGGAAAAACATTTTGTGCAAATAAAATGCTCTGTTTTGATTGCATCTGAAAGTCTGTTGGTGCTATGATATTTTTATATGCTCGTGTGGCATTGTTTTTCACAACCAGCACAGGTATATGACTTTGATGTACTACTTTTTGTACTATGCTTCCTAAAAATCTTTTTTTACTTTTCGTCTTGCTGTGCGCTCCCAACACCATCATATCAGCTTTGGACCATTTTGCTGCGCATAACAACAGATCATCTGCATCATCCTCTTTCACATAAATGAAATAAGGTACTTTCTTGTCTCTGTTTAAAGATTTTAGCTTTTTTTCTATCTTCTCAGTGATCCCTTTGATATCAATGTTCACCTCTTTTGAACCAAAATAGCTTGGCACAGATAACCACGGTGTTTCTACCGCATGCACGATAAAGAGTTCAGCCTTATTTTCTCTCGCAATCGACAATGCTCTCATTAAAACATTATCAGATTTTTCAAAAATATCAATACCAACCAAAATTCTATTTATTTTTTTCATACTGTACAACCTTTTCATCACGTTTTTTATAAAGCATTTTCACATTTGTCATTTTTAATAATAACATAAATGAAGTGATCATTTCAATATCTGCGTTTCTTACCTTTATTTCTCTGTATGCTTTGATATAAAATTGTAGATCGCTTTAAAAACGAGTTAAGTATGGGGAACAAGTGAACGAACATCATCTCTCTACCTTCAATAATGATACCGACAAGAAATCACAACAATACTCTTCTCCTCAACCACATACACCAAACGATGAGTATCATCTATACGTCGTGAATGAAAACCTGACAAATTTTCTTTCAGAGCTTCCGGTTTACCTATACCTTCAAATGGGTCACGTAACGTTGCATCTAGTAATTTATTGATACGTTTGAGTGTTTTTTTGTCTTGCGTTTGCCAGTAAAGGTAGTCTTTCCATGCTTCAGCAGTCCATGTTAAAAGTCTTTTACCCATCTATAAGCTCTTGCTTAATAACCTTTCCTTCTTTGTATTGGGCTATAGATTTTTCTAAGTGTGATACATTGGCTGGAGATTTCAGTAAGTGTAATGTTTCCTGCATGGCATTAAAGTAGTCTAATGACATGACCACAGCATCCTCGGCATCTCTTCTGTTGATGATAGTATAATCCGCATCGTTAACGACATCATCAAGGACTGACTTAAAATTATTTCTTGCTTCTGTATAGTTTATTACAGTCATATTTAGATCCTTACATGTTCATTTTATTGTACAAGTATATCCAAATTTAGAATAGATGTAAATAGTTATAAGGGTAAAGAAGACTTTCACACCATCATAAAACTATAACTTGTACCAATATTGGAAGACTGAAGTCTACACTTCCCACGTTTTGTAGTAGTTATGTATATGTTACAAAAATTAGTATCTTTGTTATAATCAGTTTTCTTTTGTGTTAAATACAAGTATTCATTTATTTAAATAAGATATGATAATGAAAAATATAAGAAATGGAATAGAATGAAACACATAACAGTGATGGAAAAATACCCGGTTAATGAATTGAGCGTTCAGAAAAATGAGATCAAATATACAACTGTGAATGAGATATTGGATGATATAAAAGAAAAAATCAATGCGCATCCTGTGGCTACTTACATTAGTATTTTTGATCACTATACACATACAAAAGGTTTAGCTGAAGGTGAAATAAATGAAGAAATCCTAGATGCAAAAAACATCATTTTTTGTTTTGGAAAACAGTTGCCCAATGCTTCTATGATGGCTTTACGCCCACGCTCTATAGGTGTGCTGGAATATAAAGATTCTTTTGTAGTAAGTTTTATGGATGCCCCAAATCCACAGGCACATGAAGCAATGGTTAGCTGGGTGAAAAGTATTTAACTGCTTTTCTCTCTCACAATAATAATTCTTATACGTCCCATGTATCTGCGAGATAAGATTTAGCTATGGATTCTATTCCTGTACATCTGCGAGAGTCAGAGCAAAAAGTACATTCACACCATGGGACATCAGCACCTTTTGTGCCTCTTGCAGGGTTAACCCAGTGGTAATAATGTCATCAACAAGTATCACATCAACATTGTGTTTACCTGTATAGACAAAATCTCTTGGGTTCTCCAAACGAAACTGTAAACTTTTACCCGAATAATTTACCGTGTTCCTTGCCATCAAAACACTGTGCTGAGGTATGGTATATTTTGTTTTCATTGCTCTTGTAAGAAGTGCCACATGGGCATACCCGCTTTTTACGGTTTCATCTACACCTACTATATACACATCTCTGTCATCATTTTCAACAAACTCTTTTATAAATGGTGTGAGGGTCATCTTCGCAAGCGCTTTATAGATACGATACCCTTCGGGTTTATGTTTACTGTGCAATATCGATTCCAAAGTAGCATATTTAAAGAAACTGATCACATCGAGTGTTCCTACTTTACGTGTACTGACCGTAGGGACAAAAAGTTGATCTATACAGGTAGTACATAAAATCGGAAGGCTTAATTTGGAACAAGAG
>JANTGW010000105.1 GCA_024762705.1 Sulfurimonas sp. | reverse complement strand
AGACCGAAACACTTCATGAAGATAAAGCTGAAATTCCAGAATTTGAATTTATTAAACAGGTTCATCTTGAATCAAATCATTTCAATAGACTTGCCTACATGCATATTGATGAAGTTGATGAAAATCATCTGCCGGAAAATTTTTCTTATGAATTTATATCATCAGACGGTAATCGTACCTATGGAATTATTGCAGATGGTGTTATTCACCCTATAGATGAGTCATTATTTCACAACCTTGCTATTCAACCTGCAAATCTTAAACAAAAATTCATGTTAAGTGCTATTTTAACAAACCTGTATGACCTAATAGTAATCGATGCCAAAGCTGGAAGTGGAAAAACACTCTTAAGTGTTGCAAGTGCCATGCGGCTCATTGATCTCGGACATTATGAAAAAATAGTTTATGTACGGAATTCTATAGAGTCTTTAGATAGGGGGGCGGATGTCGGTTACCTTGCAGGGAATGATGAAAAATTCAGAATTTACAATATGGCAATGTATGACACTTTAGACTTTTTAGCAAGAAAAAGACTTAAAAAAAGTCACAAACAAGATTCAGTAGAATCGATTCAGTCCAAAACCGAATACTTTATAGAAAAATATGATATTCAAATGCTTTGGCCCGGAGAAGCGAGAGGAAGAACGCTCAACAATGCGATCGTCATTCTCGATGAATGGCAGAATAGTTCTGAAAACACTACGCAGCTTATTCTCTCAAGACTGGATGAGAGTTGTATGGGAATTGTAATCGGATCAAATCGTCAGATAGACAATTTGTATCTTAACAAATACAATAACGGTCTAACGACTCTTTTAAAACAAACAAAACATGAGCATTCTGAAGTAAAAATGTTTGGAGTGGAACTCGATAAGGCAATACGCGGAAAATTTGCCGAATTTAGTGAAAGAGTTTTCGAAAATAAAAAATAAAAACTGAACTTAAAGTTCAGTTTTTAACACAGCACCGTTTGATGCATTTGAAACTAAAAGCTGATAGCGTTTCAGCCATTTAGATTTTACTTCATTTTTATACGGCACATAATGATCTTTTCTTCTTGCCAACTCTTCACCGTCCACATTTAACTGTAAGATGTGTTTATCAACATCAAGCTCTATCTCATCACCATCTTCTATAAGTGCAATAAGTCCACCTTCTGCCGCTTCTGGAGAAACATGCCCGATCGAAGCACCTTTTGTAGCTCCTGAAAAACGACCATCGGTAATGAGTGCAACCGTCTCACCAAGCCCCATACCTTGAATAAGTGCTGTAGGAGCGAGCATCTCTTGCATACCAGGACCACCTTTAGGCCCTTCATAACGAATCACTACAACATTTCCAGGTTTTACCTTATGTGCCATGATTCCTGCTATGGCTTCTGGCTGTGAGTTGAAACATATTGCAGTTCCTTTGAAATGACGCATGCTATCAACGATACCTGCCGCTTTAATTACCGCACCCTCAGTTGCAAGATTTCCAAAAAGTATTGAAAGTCCACCGACTGGAGAATATGCGTTTTCATTTGTATGAATAATATTTGTATCTTTGATGTAAGCATCTTTGATTCTCTCGCCAATAGTCTCACCTGTAACCGTCAAAGCATCAAGTGCCAATGCATCATTACCTCTGCGTGAAACCTCTTTCATAACGGCATTTACACCACCTGCGTCATCAATATCTTTCATGTGAACAGTTGTTAATGATGGAGATATTTTCGCTATATGTGAAACTTTTTCAGCAATTTTATTTATGTCTTCTATATGAAAATCCACATCTGCTTCTTTAGCGATTGCTAACATATGCAGTACGGTATTTGAGCTTCCACCCATTGCCATATCTATAGTAAAGGCATTACGAACAGCTTTTTCATTCAAAATATTTTTGAAGTTGTATTTTTCGTTGTCTTCCATTTTTGCAAGTTCAACAATACGTTTTGCCGCTTTTTTTACCATCTCGATTCTCTCAGGTGTCATGGCAAGAACAGTTCCGTTACCTGGAAGTGCGATACCCATAGCTTCACATAAAGTATTCATAGAGTTTGCAGTAAACATTCCCGAACAGCTTCCACCTGAAGGACAAGCTTCACACTCTATCTCACGGAGTTCTTCTTCTGTCATTTTTCCATCATTAAATTTACCAACCGCTTCAAATGCAGTCGCCAAATCAATTGGAGTACCATCTTTTTTGTGTCCGGCAGGCATTGGACCACCTGAAACAAACACAGTAGGAACGTTCACACGAAGTGCACCCATAATCATACCCGGAACAATTTTGTCACAGTTTGGAATACAGATCATGGCATCAAGCTTATGAGCATTCATCACTGTTTCAATAGAATCTGCGATGATTTCACGAGATGGAAGTGAATACAACATACCGTCATGCCCCATTGCAATCCCGTCATCAACACCGATAGTATTGAAAACAAAAGGAACTCCACCCGCTTCACGAATGGCTTCTTTAACTATTTCGCCGTATTCGTGCAAGAAAAAGTGTCCCGGAATAATATCAATATAAGAGTTTGCAATCCCTATAAACGGTTTGTCAAAATCTTCATCTTTAAGACCGGTAGCACGCAACAATGAACGGTGTGGAGCTTTATCAAAGCCCTTTTTGATTATATCACTTCTCATAAGTCAATCCCTGTATAAATAGTTTTCTTTTAAAGTATAAATGCGATTATAGCACTTTTTTACTATTTTTACCTAAAAACTCTTTACAAAGAAAAAAAAACAAGCTATAATTCCGGCTCACTTACAGATTGTAAGCGACGTATATGCGGGAATAGCTCAGTGGTAGAGCACAACCTTGCCAAGGTTGGGGTCGCGAGTTCGAACCTCGTTTCCCGCTCCATTTATAAAAATTATGATTGTTAAACTGTGATACACTCACAATGTGTGCCCGGGTGGCGAAATTGGTAGACGCAGGGGACTTAAAATCCCCCGGTAGCAATACTGTGCCGGTTCGAGTCCGGCCCCGGGCACCACTGATAACTAACTGAAACTGGTGCCATCGCCAAGTGGTAAGGCCGCAGCCTGCAAAGCTGCTATCCCCAGTTCAAATCTGGGTGGCACCTCCAGTTTTTAATCAAACTACAACAAGCGTGGATCTTTGGCAGAGTTGGTCGAATGCACCGGTCTTGAAAACCGGCGAGGGTCATACCTCCCAGGGTTCGAATCCCTGAGGGTCCACCATATAAATCCACTACATTTTTCCTAATCAAATAATTTACTTTAAATAGTCTCTAAAAAGTCAACAATAAGCTTAAAACATTATAATTCTACATCTTTTCTTTAAAAAGGACATAAAATGGATTATACAAAATATACAGATATGGCAGTATTGTATGTCAGCGAGTATGGACTTAAACTTCTTGCTGCGATTCTCATTTTCGTTATTGGGAAGTGGGTTGCTCACAAATTGACAGCTTTAATTAAAAAAATGATGCATAAAGCAAAAATAGACAAAACACTTGTTGAGTTTAGTGAAAGCATAGTTTATTTTTCTCTTTTACTGATGGTTATCATTGCCGCTTTAAACCAGCTTGGAGTGAATACTACTTCATTTGTCGCAGTTTTTGGTGCTGCTACTCTTGCAATCGGTCTTGCCTTGCAGGGCTCTTTTTCAAACATCGGTGCAGCTGTTCTGATCATACTCTTTCGTCCCTTTAAAGTCGGCGATGTTATAGAAGCAGCAGGTGTTACCGGAGAAGTAACAGACATTAATCTTTTTTCAACCATTATTACACCTGTTGACAAACGCATGGTCATTGTTCCCAACTCTTCCATTATCGGTGGAAACATTACAAATTTTTCAAATCGAGATACCCGTAGGGTAGATCATGTTTTCGGCATCGGTTATGATGATGACTTGAAACTTGCAAAAGAGACACTCATAGAGATCGTAAAAGCAGATGAAAGAGTACTCACAGACCCTGAGCCATTTGTAGCTGTAAGCGAACTTGCAGACTCAAGTGTAAACTTTACAGTAAGGGCATGGACAAAAACAGAAGACTACTGGGGAGTATATTTTGATATGCTCGAAAAAGTAAAACTCACTTTTGATGAAAAAGGGATCTCAATACCTTATCCTCAAATGGATATTCATACAGATAAGCAAAAGTAACAAAAGTTCCGATTCAATGTTTACCTAATTTTACCTTTTTTAGATTATCATTACATCTGTTTTGAAAATCTATAAGGTATGGGGTATTAGCTCAGCTGAGAGAGTGCTTCGCTGGCAGCGAAGAGGTCAGCGGTTCGAACCCGCTATACTCCACCACCAAAACTTTATCTTTCTTAGAAATTATATGTTAAATAAACTTGAATACTATTGTAAGATTCACCGTTATCAATACCATCA
>JANTGW010000104.1 GCA_024762705.1 Sulfurimonas sp. | reverse complement strand
GTTTAGATGAAATAGAGTCACTTTTGGATGATCATACGGCAGGTGTGATGATAGAATTAATTCAAGGCGAGGGTGGTGTAGAACCACAGGACAAAGAAAAGGTACAAGCGCTTGCCAAGCTGCTTAAAGAAAAAGAAATTCCGTTGATTGTTGATGAAGTGCAGACGGGAGCTTATAGAATTGGTGAGTTTACGGCCTCACAAGCCTATGAAATAGAACCTGAAATCATTACACTGGCTAAAGGTGTCGGTGGAGGAGTTCCTGTTGGGATTGTCATGACAACACTAAAACATGTTCTTGGCGCCGGAGATCACGGTTCAACATTTGGCGGTAATTATTTAAGTTCCCGTGCCGTTTGTGAAGTTGTAGATATTCTTAATGAAAAAAAACAAAGCGGTGACCTGGAGATAACTTCTTTAATGTTTAACAAGGCATTGGAAAAGTTTTATAATGCTCATCAGGATATATTTACACAAAAAGTAGGTATAGGCATGATGTGTGGACTTCGTGTTAAAGATGCAGACACCTTGTCGAGCATTATAAACCTTGCAAGACAAAACGGGGTAATGGTTCTTAAGGCAGGAAGAAATACGCTTAGATTCCTACCACCGCTGACAATAACTAAAGAGGAAATTGATGAAGGTTTTAACGCTCTCAACTCTGCTATGTCTCAGCTTTAGCAAGATACTGTTTGCCGATGATGATGTGAGACTGGATAAATTCATATCATCATATAAACAGTTACAGTTTCAATATGATTATGAGAAAAACGATGCAGAGAGTTCTAAACTTCGTGATTCGTGGATAGCTCCTCTACAGATTAACTACAGTTATTCTAAAAGTAATCCGTTTAATGTTGAACAGACAAGCCAAAATGCTGCCATCAAAATGAATCAACCGATCTTTCAAAGCGGAGGGATCTATTATGGAATTAAATTTGCCAATGCGAGTAAATCATATACCAAATACTCAATAGACGTCTCAAAACGCAAAATGATTAAAGATACGATTGCTATTTTGATGCAGATAAAGCAGACGCAACTAAAAGAAGAAAAACAGAAGTTACAAATTAAGAATGCACAAATAAATCTAGAAAAAAAAAAAGAAGAATATTTCAGCGGTCAGCTTGATTCAGGTTTTTTGGATGATGCAATCATTCAAAAAAATGTAGCCGTATCTGCTTTATATGATATTCAAACTGCTAAAGAAAAGCTTATCAGCTCTTTTCGTGCTTTAAGCGATCTGGACTATAAAAAAGTGAATCTTCCACATCTAGAGCTCATAAATAATGAAGAGTTTTTAAAACACAATATAGTGTTGCAGATGAATGAAGCGCAAACACAAAAAAACAGATACAACAAAAACGTCACCATAGCAAAGTATCTTCCAAAAGTGAGCTTTACTGCAGGGTATAACTGGAAGCTTACAACAGACCAGGCTTTTCAGGTTGGATCAACTGTTGTTAGTAATTCAAATGAATTGGATTATTATGATTATGGCATTAGTGCCTCAATTCCACTTGATATCAATATTTTTAGGGATATTGAGTCTTCGAGAGTGGATTACTATAAAGCAGAAATTGTACAAAAAGACAAGCAAAGAGAACTTAACTCTTTGTATGAGCAGGTTATCCATAATATAGAAAATTTTGATAAAAAAATTGCACTTGGTAATGAAAATATCGACCTGTATGCAAAACTTTTAGAGGACACAAAAGAACTTTACAGTGTAGGTTATAAAACAGAGTATGATGTAAAAATCCTTGAAAATTCTTTACAAATACAGAGTTTAGATACAAAAATATATGAAATAGACAAACAGCTGGAACTGTTGAGTCTTTATGAAATGTATGTAAACACTGAAAATATAATGGAAGATGAATGAGTCAGAAATTTAGTGAATATATGACTGAATGGTTGTACGGCGAAGATGGTTACTATGCAACATATAAAAACATAGGCAAAAGCGGTGATTTTTATACGGCTGTAAGTACAAGTAAGTTTTTCGGCGGTACCATAGCCAAGCATATCATATCGCTCGTAGATGAAGGTTTTTTAGACAAAGATGCGGTAATTTGTGAAATAGGGGCACATCATGGCTATTTTTTGGCAGATGTATGTGAGTTTTTATATACATTGCGACCAGAACTGCTTTCTTCATTTAACTTTGTCATCATAGAAAGATTTAAGGACTTACAAAAGCATCAAAGAGAGTATTTTTATGAAAGTTTTGGCGATGCAGTCAAACTTACACATTATAAATCTCTTGGCGAACTTACATGTAAGAATGCTTTTTTTATAGCCAATGAAATATTTGATGCATTTCCCTGCGAACTTTATTTTAAAGGAAAAAGTGCACGCGTTGAAAACCATGAAATCTTCTTTGACCTTGAAGATGACTGGGTCGCACAAAAGGCAAAAAAGTACCATAAGGATAGAGGGGAAATAGCTGTAGGCTATGAAGCATTTGCAAAAGAGATGGCTGGTGCTGCGGATAAGTTTGAGTTCATGAGTTTTGATTATGGTGAAATGCAGGCACGTCCTGATTTTTCTCTAAGAATATATACAAAACATGAAGTGCACCCATTTTTTGAAGAAGGCTTAAACAGGGCAGAACTCTTTAAAAAAAGCGATATTACCTATGATGTAACTTTCTTACATGTAAAGGATGCCTATGAAGAGGCAGGTGTAAAGTATGTAGACTTTAAAGCGCAAATGACAGCCCTTGTTGATATGGGGATTTTAGAGCTTCTTGAAATACTTAAAGAAAATGCTGATGAAAAGATATACAAGCAGGAACTAGAAAAAGCAAAAATGCTCATCATGCCCAACTTTTTAGGTGAACGTTTTAAAATGATACGGTTTAGAAAATAAATGCCTTAAAGGGCATTTATCATTTTAACAAGTTCTTCAGGCCTATTGGAGTTTTTAATGGCATTTTCTTTTGATATGACTTTTTTCTGAAGCAGTTCAATGAGTTGTTGCGTCTGTGTTGTCATATGTGTTTCTTGCTGGTTAAGCTGCATTTGTGAATAAATCTGGTGTACTTTGTCTTCTCTGATTTGATTTTGTATAGCCGGATTTGTAATGAGAATTTCCTGTGTAGCAACTTTCCCACCTCCCACTCTCGGAATAAGTGTTTGAGAAACGACAGATATTAAAGAAGAAGCAAGCTGTGCTCTAATCTGTGCCTGTTCTTCACCGTCAAATACATCAATAATACGGTTAATGGTTCCAGGTGCAGAGTTTGTATGGAGCGTTCCAAAAACTAAGTGACCTGTTTCAGCAGCGGTTAATGCGGCACCGATCGTTTCAGCATCACGCATCTCCCCGATGAGTATAATGTCCGGATCCTGACGTAGTGAGTATTTCAGCGCGCTTGCAAACGACTCTGTATTACTTCCTACATCACGTTGGGAAAAGAGTGATTTGAGATTTTTATGAACAAACTCCACCGGATCTTCAATGGTGATAATGTGACGGCGTTCTGTCATGTTGACCTCATGCAGCATTGATGCAAGAGTTGTTGATTTACCAGAACCAGTAGGCCCTGTTACAAGAATAAGTCCTTTTTCTCTTTTAACAAGTTCTTTGAAAATTGGAGGATTTCCATACTCGTCAAGTGTCGGTATGTCAATAGGAATCATACGAAACGCACAGGCAATTCCATGAATCGTTCTATAAAAGTTTGCACGAAAACGACCAATATCTTTGAGCTCAAATGAGAAATCCAGCTCATTATGCTCTTCAAATACTTTCTTTTGTTTGTCTTCTATTAGAGAGTATGCCATTTCTTCAACGTCATTGGCGCTGAGTACCGGAAGGTTTAAGGCACGAAGCTCTTTATCTATCCTGATTTGCGGCTCACTTCCTACGACAAGGTGTAAGTCGGATGATTTGAAAGCTAAAACACTTTTTAGCAGTTTTTTTATGTCCATTTTTTGGGGCGAACTTTGTGTTGCTACTTCTTCACTCATAAGAAACTCCTTTGGTATAGTTCTTCATTATATCCTACAATGACATTGTCATTATACTCAATTACAGGACGCTTTATAAGTAGGTTTTCTTTACAAAGCCATTTTTTTTGTCCTGTTTCATCTAAATTGAGTTCTTTTAGTTTTAGGTTTCTGTAGGTAGTACTTCTGTTGTTGAAAAGAGTTTTTGTGCCAACCTTTGAAGCCCAATACTCAATTTTTTCACAAGGAAGGTTTTGTGTCTTAAAATCAAAAAGTTCATATTCCAGATTGTTCTTTTTGAAAAACGCAAGCGCTTTTTTAACACTGTCACAATTTTTTATGCCATAAACTTTTATCATACTGCTACTCTATGATTTTTGGAACAATAAAAAAGTTATCAGCACTGTTTGGAGCATGTTTTAAAACTTC
>JANTGW010000103.1 GCA_024762705.1 Sulfurimonas sp. | reverse complement strand
CACAGACGTGTAATAGTTACAGGTGGCGGGACTATTGAGAAGATAGATGAAGTACGTTATATTTCAAATTTTTCAAGTGGAAAGATGGCATCGGCACTCGCAACTGCCCTTTATTTAAAAGGTGCAGACGTCAACCTCATTGCAACCAGATTTGATGATGGGCTGCCTGCAAACATGCATAAAATAGAGGTCGAAGACTCTCAGGAGATGTATGAATACCTTGTAGACTCTATTCGCATTGCGAAAAAAGGTAAACTCTCAAAACCTACGATTGTTCAAGACGAGCATATACATGTAATTCAGAAAAAACCTTACCTCTTTATGGCAGCAGCTGTGAGTGACTATGTTCCTGAGTTTCCACAAAATACGAAACTCAAAAAAGAGAATTTGGGTAACAAATGGGAACTCAGTCTCAAGAAAAATATTGACATATTAAGCTCAATTGATAAAGACGGCATAACAGTCATAGGTTTTAAAGCAGAAATGGACAAAGAAAAGGCAGAAGAAAATGCCAAAAAAATGCTCGAAAAGAAGCAGCTTGACGGTGTCTGTTTAAATATTTTAGACAATTCATCAAGCTTTGGCAGCAATGAGAATGAAATCGATTTTATCACAGCCAAGAAAGAACTGCTTCTTCCAAAAAATGACAAATTGAGTATTTCATTTGAAATACTCAAAAATGCCAAAGAGCTGCAAGAGTAAATGATGAACAAAGCCAAACATATAGCCGTCATTATGGATGGAAACGGTCGTTGGGCCGAAGCACAGGGTAAAAAAAGAGTCAAAGGACATGAAGCAGGTGCAAAAGTAGTCAAAGAGATCACAACATACTGCTCAAACAATGCAGATATAGAACGCTTGACACTTTATGCGTTTTCAACTGAAAACTGGAAAAGACCGCGTCTTGAAGTTGAATTTTTGATGAAACTTCTTCAAAAATACCTTGAAAACGAGCTGGAATCATACTTACAAAACAACGTAAAATTTGAAGCTATCGGAGACATACGCGCTTTTTCAAAATCTTTGCAAAAGACCATCAAGACAGTTGAGGAAAAAACTGCCCACTGTGACGGACTAGTACAAAGCCTTGCTCTTAACTACGGCTCACAAGATGAGATTCTACGTGCAGTCAATTCTTTGAGAAAATATGAAGAAAACATCACTGCAGAGATGCTCAATAATGCACTTGATTGCAAACAGGATGTAGATTTACTCATTCGTACAGGCGGAGATAAAAGACTCTCAAACTTTTTGCTATGGCAGTCAGCCTATGCAGAACTCTTTTTTACAGACACGCTCTGGCCTGACTTTACATGTAAAGAGCTTGAAAAGATCATACATAAATTTACAAAAGTCGAAAGACGATTTGGCGGTCTCAAATGATGGAACTTAGCATAGCTTTTGTTATAGGTTTACTTTTTGGTTCATTTTTAAATGTACTCATTCTTCGCATACCAAAAGGAGAGAGTGTTGTTTTTGATGCTTCGCATTGCACTTCCTGTGGAAATAAACTCAAGCCATGGCATAACATTCCACTTTTGTCATGGCTCTTTTTACAAGGCAAATGTGCTTACTGTAAATCTGGAATTTCTATTCAGTATCCTCTTGTTGAACTGCTTTCAGGATTTGTTTTTGTCGTTATTGCCGACAAATACGGCTTGGAATTTCCGGCATTTTTCATAGCTATGAGTTTTTTAATGCTTTTAGCCCTCTCTATTATAGACTTCAGATATAAAATGATACCTGACTCACTCAACCTTTTGGCAATTTTCTTTGCCATCATAGGTGCATGGAGCATAAAAGGAGTTGTAATCAATCTCGAAAATGCTCTTCTTTTTGCAGGTGGCTTTACGCTTCTACGTTTTGCACTATCATATTACCTGACATCTTCTGTATATAAAGCAGGACTAAAAACAAAAACTTCATGGAACAAGCACTATGACAGAACGCCTTTCATCGAAGCGATGGGAGAAGGCGACATCATGGTTGCAGCTACAATGGGAGCACTTCTTGGTATAAAGCTTGGACTTGTAGCCATTTTCCTTTCAGCACTACTGGCTCTGCCTGTTATGCTCTTAGTTTTAAATAAATCCAAAGAGGAACAACGCGTTCCTTTTGTTCCATTTTTAGCTATTGCAACCTTTATTGTCTATGTTTATGACTCTGAAATATTACGTTATATACAGGCTAACTACTAATGTATAGATTACAAAAATACTTGCTCAACAATTTTTCTGGCCTTTTTATGTCCATATTTTTGCCATTGTTTGTCATAGCGTCAGTCATTTTTTTGATCAAACTTTCAACCTATACGGCAGTCATTCAACTTAGTATATGGGAAATGGGTAAGCTCTACCTTTTTATTTTGCCTGAGATTCTTTTTTATACTCTGCCTATTACCTTTTTTATAGCGGCTACACTCTCTTTGTTTAAACTCTCAAATGACAATGAGATTATTGTCATTTTTGCATTAGGAATTGAACCGGCATTTATTATAAGAACTTTTTTCAAACCTGCACTTATTTTAAGTATGCTTCTAGCTTTTAACTTTTTAGTCGTTTCTCCCCATACAACGATTTTGTCAAAAAACTTTCTCTCATACAAGAAAAGTGAGGCAAAGTTCAACCTTTCTGCAAGTGAGTTTGGAAACAGTTTCGGCGACTGGCTTTTATACATCGGGGAAAAAAATGAAGACGGTACATTTGCAAAGGTATTTTTGTTTAACAAAAAGCAGGAGAATGAAGAGATACTCATAGCTGCGAAAAAAGCTACAGTTGTCAATGATTCAGGTATTTTACGTTTGAGACTTACCGATGGTGAAGGCTACAGCTACTCTGCAAATAAATTTTCCCAGATCAACTTTAAGACTATGCTGATAAACGACACACTTAAGGCAGATCTGACAATTTATGAGCAGCCTCTGCAATATTGGCTTTCAAAAAAGAATGCAGGCAGAAAAAAACACGTACTTATCAAAGACACACTGTTGAGTCTTTTTCCTATCATAACACTTTTTTTAATTGCCAGTATCGGTATAGTCCAAGTGAGGCATCAAAAATCAAAAGTCTATTTGTATCTCTTTTTGACTATTGTTTTATACTATGCAATGACTATCGGTCTGGAAAAAATATTTCAATATTATACTATTGCTGTTGTTGCTCTTTCATGGCTGATCGGTAGTTACATTTACTATAGAAAAACCATAGTAAACAAGTTCTAAAAAAATGAGAGCAGCACTTTATTTATCGTATAACGGTACGCATTATTTTGGCTTGCAAATACAAAAAGAGACATCAAAAACGATTCTTGGCGAGCTTGAAAATGTTCTAAAAAAACTCGGTATCGAACAAAGGGTTATCGCCAGTGGACGTACGGACAAAGGTGTTCATGCCACAATGCAGGTCTGCCATATTGACCTGCCTTCATACTGGCAAGACACAAAAAAGCTCAAAAGAGTACTCAATGAAATGCTTGATGATGCGTTACATGTAAAGAAAATCAGGCAAGTAAATGATGATTTTCATGCGAGATACAGTGCCAAAAGAAGAGCATACCGCTACATAATTAAAACCACGCAAAGCAATCCTTTCGAAAAAGACTTCGTGACCTTTTTGGAACATGTGGATCTTCAACAGATACAAAAGAACATCTCTCTATTTGTCGGTGAACATGATTTTCAGTTCTTTATGAAAACAGGCAGTGATGTCAAGTCCACTGTAAGAACAGTATACAAAGCCTTTGCATATGAATATAAAGGCTACATCGTTCTCAATTTTGAAGCTAATGGATTTCTCAGAAGTCAAATAAGACTGATGGTCGGTGCGTTACTTGCGCTATCTTCCCAAGAGATCCAAGCACAACTTGATTGTGAAAAAAAATATAAATTCAAACCTGCTCCGCCAAATGGTCTTTATCTTTCAAAGGTTGTTTATTAATTATTTTTGTGTTATGATATAACAAATTATAATACTAAAGGATAAGTAATGAAAAAATATATATGTACTGTATGTGATTACATTTATGATCCTGAGGTGGGTGATGAAGAAAATGGTATAGCACCTGGTACACCATTTGAAGATCTACCTGAAGAGTGGGTATGCCCTGATTGCGGAGAGCCAAAAGAATCCTTTGAACCTTTAGAGGATGACTAAGCTTCTTATTTTACTTTTGCTGTCAAGTCTTGTATACTCTTGGCAGGTCGAGAATGACATTAAACGCAATTATATTTTTCCAGAGTGGGAAAAGCTTAACAAACTAAACAAAGAACACCTGCATTCACATGACCACGATGCAATGGTACACATATACACAAACGACATTGCTACAGCTGCATATAAAGAGAAAAAAGATTCATTTCCGGAACACTCACTTATAGTAAAACCGCTCTATAATGAACAAAACCTAAGTCATATTGTACGCTTA
>JANTGW010000102.1 GCA_024762705.1 Sulfurimonas sp. | reverse complement strand
GCAGCATGGAGGTTCGCTCCTGCGGATATACCGATAAGCAGACCTTCTTCTTTAGCGATTTTTTGTGCCATAGCAAAAGATTCTTCATTGCTTACTGCCAATACTTCATCATAAATTTCTGTATTGAGGATCTCAGGGATAAATCCTGCACCAATGCCTTGTATCTTATGTGGTCCAGCCTCTCTACCTGCGAGTACTTGAGATGTAGTAGGTTCGACTGCGACCACTTTCAGATCAGGTAATGCTGCTTTGATTATCTCTGCCGTTCCTGTCAATGTTCCTCCTGTACCAACACCTGCTACAAAGAGATCCAATGCGTTTTGTGTATCTTTGAGTATCTCCACAGCAGTTGTTTTTCTGTGTATCTCGGGATTATCAGGATTATTGAATTGTTGAAGTACTTTTGCATTTTTAAGTTCCTGTTCCAACTCATCAGCTCTTTCAATGGCACCGCTCATTCCTGCAGCAGCAGGGGTGAGTACAAGTTTTGCACCTAAATGTGTCAGTATTTTACGACGTTCTATACTCATGGATTCTGGCATTGTAAGGATGAGTTTGAGTCCTTTTGCTGCACAAATGGCAGCCAAACCTATACCTGTATTTCCACTTGTAGGCTCAATGATAGTTGTATCTTTATCTATACGGCCTGACTTGAGCGCTTCATTGATCATACTGGCGGCTATCCTGTCTTTTACCGAAGAGGTAGGGTTCATAAATTCACATTTTCCCAAGATTGTTGTCCCCGTTTCTTCAGAAAGAGTGTTGATCTTCACCAAAGGGGTATTTCCTATAAGACCTTCTATGTTATTTGCAATCATGTACTATCCTTATTCTTTTTCCTTATGTAATAAAATATCTTAACCAATTAGTTTTAAGTTAAGGCTTTAAATTCATAATTTTTGGCATCATGGCAGTTGATTTCTACTTTTTATATCACTATGCAAGAAGCGTTCCTCATCCATTTCTAATTTCTTTAATACTGTAGGCTATCTCCTCATCAGCATACATAGGGACCACACCATTATAATCAGAGGGTACTTTAAACGATCGCTTTTCTAAAAAAATGGTTTTTCTGGGAGGTGTAATGCCATAAATAGCGTGTGCATTTCCAGAAACAAAAGCTTGAAGATTTTCCGTTGAAGCATTTTCTTTTTCAAAAAGTTCAGCTAAAACCTGTAGCGCAATAGGTGCAGTAAATACACCTGCTGCACAGCCACAAGCTTCCTTGGCATGTTTTGGATGTGGGGCAGAGTCTGAACCGAACATTACTTTTGGGTGTGCTTCGAGTGCTACTTTGAGCAGCGCTGATCTGTCTTCTGGACGTTTTGCGATGGGTTTGCAGAATAGATGAGGTTTAAGCATACCGCCAGCCACATCATCCAGAGTTATGAGTAGGTGGTGCAGGGTAATAGTAGCATAGAGGTTATCAAATTTATCGAGTGCTGCCACGCTCTCTTTTGTTGTGATATGCTCCATGATGATCTTTAATTTTGGAAAGGCAGTAGCCAGTCTTTCATAAATACTGACAAACTCTGCCTCTCTGTCCATCACAAAACCATTGGTCTCTCCATGTACACAGAGAGGTATGTTCAGTTCAGTCATTGCTTCAAGTGCAGGACGCAACTCTTCCACATCAAAACCGCTTACACCGCCTTCTGAGTTGGTGGTGATACCCGCAGGGTAAAGTTTGATCGCAGTGATTTCATCTTTGATGGATTCTAGAAAGAATCTGTCATAAGAGGGTTTAAAAAAAAGTGTCATGTAGGGAGTGAACTTTTCCTCACCAATGGCTGCCATAATACGTTGTTTATAGGCGATGACCTCTTTTTTAGTGCTCACCGGGGGGACAAGGTTAGGCATGATAATAGCTCCACAGAAGGTATGGGCACTCTCTTTTGCGATATTTTGCAACATTTCACCATCTCTGAGGTGAAGGTGCATGTCAAGCGGAGCGGTTAATTGCATCGAAGTCCTTTAAAACATAATATTTTGAACGATCAGCTGCTATACTTTGAGGTACGAGCCAATAGAGTACATCTATTTTGCCACAAAATGCATTAAATGTGCGTATAGAAAGATGTTTGGGAGGTGTATAGTCAACCAAAGGATAGTCTATGCCTCCTTTAAAAAGCTGATTACATCGCAATATACGCAAGGTACTTGCTCCAAGTGCCTTATGGGGAGCATTAAATTCAAACTGCCATGAGGCATACTCAGAACAACTCGGGTAATAACGACAGCCGGCAGGAAGCATTTTGGAGATGTACTGATAGCCTTTGATAGGTGCGAGATAGAAATTTTTTGTACTCATATGGATAGCGTGTATTTGAGGTTGTTTTTTGTATGGTAAGAATAAAAAAACTGCATACAATTCCTTTTGGATGATGGGTATGATAATTATAGTTTAAAATGGTTTTTATGTCAATTATTATCCCTCTGCATGCATAGAAAAAACGGGATATGGCAACTGAAGTATTCTTTGCTATAATCAGCACTATGAATAAGATACAACGTAAGTTTTTGATATCAGCTGACATTGAACGCTGGCTCTCAAAACAGATAACCGGCATTGAGAAAACAGAGCAATTTTATATCAGATCACAGAGTGATACCGTCTGTTATTATCTAAAGACTTTCCCTGAAACATATATGAAAGTGACGATAGATAAAGAAGGTAAAGAAGCGTTCTCGGCTGTGACAGAAGAGATCTATCATTCCCAACGTAAAAAACATATAGGCCGAAAGATCATTAAAAAGTCTTACACGGTGATCGTGGATTCACAAACCTTTTTTGTCTCAAAGTACTTAAAGAGTTTAAAAGGACTTTATATTCTCACAGCTTCTTTTAATGATGCAAAGACGATGAGAGAATCTCAAACTTTAGAGAGATTACAACCTTTTATACTCAAAGAGATTGATAAAGATGAGAAATATAACGATATACCACTCGCATTATCTGTGAAACCTATGGAGTATGATCTCGATAAACTGTTTGACAAGATCGATGCTTTTGAATCTGCCAATCTTTTTTTCTGGCAAGTACCGGGAAGGATTTATGTACGTGATGGGGTTGCTTTGGTACTTTATAAAAATCTTCGTCTTATCAATTACTATAAGGTCAATTACCAGAGGAAACATTTGAGTGCAACACTGCACCGTTTACGTGTGCTTATACGTCGTACTGCTACTCTTTTGGATATCTTTTCATACCTTTTCACACCTAATATTCAGAACTTCTGCCAAGAGCTGCTACTGCGTTATCATGAGGAAACAAAACTTTTACGCACGCTTTATTTTTTAGAAGAGCTTTGTGCTACACGTGAAAATGCAAAATTAACGCTTTACAGTGAACTCAAAAGTCTTACTTCCCAAGAAGAAAAAGAAGTGACACAAATGCTTCTTTCTAGGCCTTTCATGCAGTTGATACAGATACTGACAAGAGAACTTAACAATCATGAGTATCAACACTATCATCCTTTAAAAAAAGAGGTTAAAAAAGCAGTAAGAAAGCAGTTGAAAGTATTTGAGAAGTTACTTTCAAATACAAAAGAGGGCCATGACGAAGAGATGCTTGGGAAACTTTTTACCTCTATGGATTCTCTTCAGACACTTATAGAAGATTTCTATCATATTCTTGGAAAAAAAGAGACACAGATACTTGTGGAAGAACTCAATATTCTTTTTAAGCCCTTACGTGAATACCGTAACTGTAAAGAGCGTGCAATCATTCTAAACTCTATAAAAGAGCAGTCAGAAAACAGAACACTCGACACTGACCCACTTTTGTGTGAGCATGAGGATGAACTGAAAGAAAAGATAACGTATGCTTTAAAATTACTCAGAACATCAAAGTTTTATATATGAAACCTTTCCATGTTGTACTGCTACACTTTGTCAAGGCTTCCTGGAATCGGATTGAATAATCTAACTTAAGCTTCTGACATTTTGTTCTTCCAATAATCTATCCACGTGTCTCTTAATTCATTTTTGCTGATATTCCTATATTTATTTGGCAGATTTCTTCTTAATCTCATATAGGATTTATTGGAAAGGTTTTGATTTTTCATAATACATATAAAACCATTTGCTCCTTGTTGATGACAACCATATACGGTAAACGCATCCACCTTAAATTCATGTTTCTTTAAGTTTTTTATATTGTCTTCCAAGAGGGCTGTAAAGATCTTATCCTGATTTTCAGGATGTTTCCACTTTGAATGAGGCATTTTAAGTTTTTTTGTATAATGTTTTGCAGTTTTTGGCATAATTTGATACCTTCCATAGGCACCGGAACTTTTATTGACTGTTGTATATTTTCCTCTTGGTGTTTCAACCTTAACTATCTTTTTTTTAATTTCATCAAGCGATGGTTCACTGTTACTTCCACAGCCTTGCAACCCTAATGACAAAAGACTTCCTGTGCATAGAATTAAACATTTTTTCATTTTATGATAACTTCCCATTGACAACTTAAGACAGGCATATGTTTCCCAGTCTA
>JANTGW010000101.1 GCA_024762705.1 Sulfurimonas sp. | reverse complement strand
TATCATTCCAATTTGATTTTGCATAAGGAATATACTCTTTATATTCGTGACCATTCCTTTGTAAGTCAAAAAGGTTTTCGAGATTATATGTAGCTATTTTCAAAGTTTTATCTCCATATGTAAATGAAATAAGAATAAAAAGTAAAAAAAATATTTTCACTTTTGTATGCCGTTGAGTCTTAAAAGTTGTGTTGTATCTGCATCTCTACCCATAAGTTCATGATAAAGTTCTTGCATACTTTGTGATCCACCACGATGCAAAATAATATTTTGGTATTTTTTTGCTGTTGGAGAGTTGAAAATATTTTCATCTACAACTGCATAAAAAGCATCAGCACTAAGAACTTCAGCCCATTTGTAACTGTAGTATCCTGCTGCATAACCACCGGAAAATATATGGGCAAAGCCATTTTGAAATTTATTGTATTTTGGCGGTTTTATCAGTGCTGTTTTTTCTCTTATATTGTCTAAGAGATTTTGCACATCATCCCCTTGGTAAAGTTTGGTATGTAGTTTGAAGTCAAAAAGTGAAAATTCAAGCTGTCTAAGCATTCCCATGGCAGACAAAAAGTTTTTACTTCGTACAAGTTTGTCTATCATTTCATCAGGTATTACTTCATTTGTTTTGTAATGTTTCGCAAACATCTTAAGTACTTGAGGTTCATAAGCAAAATTTTCTAAAAACTGAGAAGGAAATTCAACAGCATCCCACTCTACGCCATTAACACCACTTACTTCATTTTCATTTACTTCACTAAGTATATGGTGAATAGTATGACCGGTTTCATGAAAAAGTGTAACAACATCATCATGGCGTAGTAGTGAAGGATTTGTATCGCTAGAAGGAGGGAAATTACACACAACAAAAGCAGATGCAAGCTGTTCATTGCCTTGTTCATCATTGCAGTGTGTCTGCCAGTTATGCATCCAGGCTCCACCTCGTTTGGATTCTCTTGCTTCTAAATCAAGGTATATTCTTGCTTTAAGCTTATCATTTTCATAGACATCGTAAGCATATGCTTTTTCATGCCACAGTTTTTCGCTTACCTGTTTACATGTAATGTTGAAGAGTTTATTTAAAAATGTAAACATTCCTTGAACTACATTTGTTTGTTCAAAATATGGACGATATTCTTCTTCATCAATATCGTATTGGGCTTTTTTTAATATTTCTGCATAGTAGGCAGTATCATGGCTTTCGAGTTTATGAGGAGCAATCTTTTGGAGTTCGTCAAGTTCTTTTTTTGCTTGGGGAATTGAGTCATCTAACAAGTTTTCCAAGAATCCTAAAACACTTTTTTCATCTTTAGCCATCTTTGTGGCAAGCGATAGTTCTGCATAATTTTTAAAACCAAGGAGTTTGCTCGTTTCAATACGCAGGGCAAGTATTTCATCGATTATTTTTGCATTTTCAGGTGCACGTGTGACATAGGCACGATAAAGTTCTTCTCGAATTGCTCTGTTCTTGCCATAGGTCATATAGGCTATGTAAGAGGGCATTTGAAGAGTGAATTTGTATTTGATTACACCATTTTCTTCGAATTTTGCATTTTCAATTTCACTTTGCGGAAGTCCTTCTATATCTGCTTCATCTGTAATGACATATGCATAAGCATTTGTCGCATCAAGTAGGTTCTGCGAAAAGTTGTTTGAAAGCTCGCTTTTTTTGATATTAATTTCTTGAAGTCTTTGTTTTGTTTTTTCATCAAGATGGGCACCGCTTAATTCAAAGTTTAATATATTTAATTCTAAAACTCTTTTTTGTTCTGTGTTGAGTCCCTCTTGTTCGTTTTGCAGAATTTCTTTATAGGCATTGTAGATATCTATATTTTGAGAAAGTTTTGTTGAATATTCTGTAATCAGCGGTAGTGATGCTGTATAAACCTCTTGTGTTTTTTCAGAGTTGTTCACTGAATTGAGATGTGAGAGTGGAGTGAAAAACTGTTCAAGGTACTCATCCATCATTTCCAAAGGCTTCACAAAATTTACATAAGTTTTTTCTTTTTGTTTTAGTAGATTTTCTATTTTTTTATTATTATCATCTAATTGTTGTGTCAGTTTTGGTATAAAAGTATTTAAGTCACAATCGAATTTTAAAAATTTTGACATATTTGTTTTCCTTTAGTCATCGGTGTCTTTTTTTAGTTCTATGGCACCATATTTGTTTATGAGAATATTATCATACTTATTTGCATCTTTGATTAATTTATTTATTGCAATTTTGCCTTCTTCTTTGGTTAAGGAAGAATCTATAACAAGATAGGAAAGGTAAACGCTGTTCTCATTGATAGAAAATTGTAAATAGGAAAGTTTGTTGTTCTCTTCTAATAAAAAGTCATACATCTTTTCTATATTATCTTTTGGTATTGCACAAAGTTTTGCATCTCCTATTATGATACCATTCTCATAATAGTTTATATTTATCCTTGATGTACCCTCATCTATCCTCCAAGAAGACTCGCTTCTTCTGGCTAGTGTTACATTGATGCCCAAAGATTCTAGTATATCTTCAATGAGTTTAGTAGGTCCTACCGGGGTATAGCCTTTTCTTCTGAGTCTAGCCACTTCCAATTCTGCTCCACATTTTGGACAGTAGTCATTCTTGATATCTTTTTCTTGAATGAGGTTTTTACAAGAGGGGCATTTTATGACATTTTCTACACCAAGTGTCTTAAAAGCTACAAGTGCATCTCTTAAGTAACGAACCGGTAGAGCAAAACCTAAATTATTTGCATTTGCAATGATGAAAGTATTGACGCCTGTTACTTCTCCTTTGTCATTTAGAAGTGGTCCTCCACTGTTTCCGGGGTTGATGGCAGCATCTATCTGTATGTATTCCAGGTCACCCATTAGTCTCGCAGCCCGTGAAACTATGCCTTCTGTTGCTGTGTAATTAAGACCATATGGGTGACCTATGGCTACAGCTATATCCCCGTTTTCTACATTTTTTTGGGCAAGCTTGAATGGATTTTTTGGTTTTTTAAATTCATATTTTATAAAAGCGAGGTCATAATATGGATCGTCATAAATAACATTAGCAATACTTCTGGGAATATGTTCCGCTTTAATGACAACTTCTTTGAGCCCCGAACATACATGTGAGTTTGTTATGATCAGGTCATCTATGATAAAGCCGGTTCCACTACCGTATGGTGTCATGATCTGGATAATATTTTCAATATAGGTGTCTAATAAAGTTTGCGTATTCATTTTTATGCCTCATGAAAATTTAGATTTTTCATTGCAGTGAAATAGCTGTTTGAAAAATCATTGAGTGAAGTAAAATCCAGTTCATCACCAAAGGCTTTGAGCAGTTTATACTGATGTGCATACTCTTTAACAATATCCTCAATTTGAGCAATAATTTCACTTTTGAGAAATCTATTATTCGTTGTATCATATAAACCAATGCACCCTAAAGCATTTATAAAATCAGAATAGATTACACAAATATATACATGCAAGAGCTTTCTGGCTGCTGGGTTTAATCCATAATTATAAAGTGCATAAAGTGCTATATAGCTGTAAATGGTAGGTATAATTTGGGGGTGACGATTGTTTTTATACCATCTGAGTTTAAAAATAGTATCTTCTATAAAAGTCACAAATTCATCATAAGAACTTTTTTCAATTTGGCTAAATGTATACTTTGCCTCATAAAAATTTGTGCTGAAGTCATCAAAACTAAGATTTTCAAGAGTAGAAATGTATTTTGCAAGTTCTGCATTTTTTACTTCAGGGAGAGTCTCTTCATCACTAAAATAATCTTGAAGTTGTTTGGTCAGCTGCTGGTATATTTTACATTTGGGAACCAAGAGATAATCAATTTTGAATAAAAAGTTCAGATAAGAAAATGATTGCATCCCTATGCTGTCATCTGATGGCAGTGCACGTATCTTTTCATTTAACTCATCTATCCAATTATGTAAAAACTCATACTTTACTTTCAGTTCTGATTCATCTGGTTTTTTGATATGTTCTATATCTTCTAATTTTTTTTGTTCAAATTCGCTGAGCATATGTTCCTTGTCATAATCAGCATTTAACGCTAATTCTCTTATAGGATAAAAAGCTTTTTGAGGTGTCATAGTAATGTTGTCAAGATGAAGTTTTAGTTTTATATATTCACCGTCACTACAGTAGTTTACATAGGTAAACTGATAGTTTCTCTCTAAAATATAGCGTTTAAGCGCAACATTTGCATTTTTTGCTTTGACCATAATGACTTCTGCATAAAGTTTTTTATCTGTGGTATAACCGTTGATTCTTGCACTGCCTTGATAGATTGTGAACTTTAAAGTCTTGTTTTCTTTTTTGAACACTATATTTTCATTGCAAATGCCATTTCTGTAATTGATCAGTGAACTGAAAAAAAACTCATAAGCATTTAAAATTTCTTTTTTTTCAAACGTTTCATAGGATTTGTTAAACAGTTCTTCTTCATTCTTAGCAAGATCCGCATTTATGCCTCTTCCAAAGCTTTTTAAACAATGGGATGTTGGCCTAAAAAAGTTGAACCAG
>JANTGW010000100.1 GCA_024762705.1 Sulfurimonas sp. | reverse complement strand
ATCTGTTGAGAAACATTTTATTATGACAGACAATTCAAAAGTTGTACTTTCACATGAAATGAATGATGTAATTACTCATAACAATAAAGACATAGCAGATTCTGTCGCGTCTGGTTCCTTTGGGGTTGATGCAATGATTATTGCGCCCTGCTCTATGAATACGCTTGCAAAAATAGCATGTGGTATTTCTGATAACCTAATTACAAGGTGCGCAGCAGTCATCATAAAAGAACAAAAAAAACTTATTCTAGCGCCGAGAGAAATGCCTTTTTCGGCTATTGCCTTAGAAAACATGCATAAACTTGCCAGTTTGGGGATCATTATTGCGCCTCCGGTCATGGCATACTATTCACAACAGCAAACCCTTGATGAAATGGAAGACTTCGTCATTGGAAAATGGTTTGACTTACTAGGAATTGAAAACAACTTATACAAAAGGTGGCAAATTGAAGAGTCTTAATACAGCTTTATATCCGGGAACATTTGACCCTATAACAAATGGACATTTTGACATCATAGAACGCGCCAAAAACTTGTTTGATGAAGTCATAGTGGCAGTTGCCGAATCTAAAGACAAAAATCCTATGTTTACGCTGGAACAGAGAATAAAAATGGTGGAAATTGCTGTTAAAGACATTAAAGGAGTCCGGGTTTTGGGCTTTGACAACTTAACAATAGATTTGGCACATGAGCAGGATGCCAGTGTACTAATACGTGGACTACGGGCAGTCAGCGATTTTGAATACGAGCTTCAACTCGGCTATTTGAACAATTCACTCGATGAGAAGATAGAAACCGTTTATTTGATGCCAAAGCTAAAACATGCTTTTATCAGCTCTTCTATTGTAAGAAATTTGTTGAAATTCAATGGTAAAACTGAGCATTTACTGCCAACTGAAGTACAAAAAATCATAGGAACTTTTCGCTGATGTATATTGCAATTGAAGGTATAGACACAGCCGGTAAAAGTACACAGATTGATGCTTTAAGAAATCATTTTCCAGATGCTCTGATTACGAAAGAACCTGGTGGGACTGCCATCGGAAAAGAGATTCGAAAACTTGTCTTAAGTGCAAAAACGAAAAGCAAAAGAGCGGAATTTCTTCTTTTTCTTGCAGACCGTGCAGAACATGTTGAAGAGATAATAGAACCTAACCTGCAAAAAATGATAATTTCAGACAGAAGTGCCGTAAGTGGTGTCGCTTATGCCCTTACACAGGGAGATATAAGCAAGGATGAACTGGTTTTACTGAATGATTTTGCAACAAAAAAAATATATCCTCAAAAAATCTTTTTACTACGCCTGACAAAAGAAGAATTGGAATACAGGCTCTCGCAAAAAGAACTTGATGGCATAGAGCTTCGTGGCAGCGAATACTTACTGCAGATACAAGACAGTATCAAACAGGCAAGTCAGCTTTTGGGTCTAACACTTGTAGAAATCGATGCTACAAAGTCTATAAATGAAATAACGCAAGAAATACTAAAGGAAATAGATAATGATTAAATCACTCAGAGGTATGAATGATATACTTGATGAAAACGAATCAAAACGATTTACTTACTTTTTAGATGTGGCAACAAATATAGCAAAAAAATACGGTTTTCATTACATAGAAACACCACTTTTAGAAGAAACCGCTCTGTTTAAACGCAGTGTTGGTGAGAGCAGTGATATTGTCGGTAAAGAGATGTATCAGTTCATAGACAAAGGTGAAAATGATGTCTGTCTCCGCCCGGAAGGAACTGCGGGTGTTGTCCGTGCTTTTATACAAAAAAAACTTGACAAGGCTGGAGGAATTCACCGTTTTTTCTATCACGGACCTATGTTTCGCTATGAAAGGCCACAAAAAGGTCGTTTGAGAGAATTTCATCAGTTTGGAGTTGAGAGTTTTGGGATTGAGAGCGTTTATGAAGATGCCAATATGATCATGATGGTCAGCGATATATTAAAAGAACTAGGCATTGGTTACAGACTGCAACTCAACTCACTCGGTGACAACAACTGCATGCCACAGTATCGAGATAACCTGGTTTCTTTTATTGAGAGTGTAGAAGATGAGATTTGCCAAGACTGTAAACGCAGAAAAGAGACAAATCCAATACGCGTACTTGATTGTAAAAATGAAAAATGCCAGTCTCTTTATGAGAACGCACCAAAACTCATCAGTTCACTATGTGAAGGTTGTGAGAGTGATTTTGATAAACTCAAAAAAATCCTTGATGAGAATGATATAAAATATGAAATAGATACAAACCTTGTGCGTGGACTTGACTACTACTCCAAAACTGCATTCGAATTTGTCAGTGACAATATAGGTTCGCAAAGTGCCATAGCCGGTGGTGGAAGATACGACAGACTTGTAGAGTTTCTTGATGGACGCCCTACTCCTGCTGTTGGTTTTGCAATGGGAATTGAAAGACTTTTGGAACTCATTGAAATGCCACAAGAGTCACGTGAAGGCTATTATCTTGGTGCAATGGATGAAGAAGCAATTGATACGATCATCTCACTGACTCATAAAAAAAGAGCAACAGACAAGGCTGTCTGTGATTACAAAGCAAAAAATTTGAAAAACCATCTCAAAGGTGCCGATAAGATGAATGCTAAATATTGCTGTGTTATCGGTACCAATGAAATGGCTGACGGTACAATCTGGGTAAAAGACCTTGAAAACAAAGTAGAGTCTGTTATAAAAAGAGAAGAATTCTAATTATGTCTTGGCTTCATGATGCTTGGTCTTTTTTTATCAACTTCATAGAGTTCTTTTTGCTTGCTGCAATCATTGGTATTGCAATGCTCTATGTGTATGATAAATTTGTACAAAGAAGACATGCACTCTTGATCAACTATCCTGTTGTAGGTCGCATGCGCTATCTTTTTGAAGCACTTCGTGAGCCACTGAGACAATATTTTGCAGATGAAACGTTTTACGAGTCCAAAGATAAAGTAGATTGGGTATATAAAGCAGCAAAAGACCAGCCAAACTATAAATCATTTTCAGTATTACAACCTTTTTCTGGTGCCAGATTTGTACTTAAACACGCTTCAAGCGTTCTCAATGATGATGAAGTCGATGATGATACAACAGTTATATTTGGCCAAAAAAGGAAGCATCCCTTTATTTCATATACACCTATTATTCGTTCTGCAATGAGTGACGGTGCTTTAAGTCCTGAAGCCGTGAGAGCCTTCAGTCTTGCAGGAAAAAATTCGAACCTTACTATTAATACAGGTGAGGGTTCTTTAACATCTAATCATCTTTTTACCCTCAAACCAGATCCCAAAAATTCACAATACCTTGAAATAGTCAAAAGCACCCCTTTTGCAGAACTCATATTTAAAGTCGGGACTTTCTTTTTTAACCATGCAGTCGCAATAAAATGGTACAGAACCATTCTTTTAAATAAGAAGACACAAAATACCTATATTTACGATACAAATACGCATTCGCTGTTTAGAGTAAACTGGAATGCTCCTTTGGAAGCTTTTCCAAAAGATGTTCCTGATTCCATTCCAAACATGATATTTCAGATTAGCTCCGGGCTTTATGGTGTCAGAAATGAAAAAGGCGAGTTCGATGAAGTAAAATACAAAAAGGTTATGACGTTTTGTCGCATGACAGAGATCAAAATAGCACAAGGCGCAAAACAGACAGGTGGGAAGCTCGCTGGTACAAAAGTAACTGCTGACATTGCTTACTACAGAGGTATAGAAGAAGGGAAAGATATCTTTTCACCAAACAGATTTCCATATGCCGATACAACAGACCATCTTCTGAACTTTGTAGAAAAACTGCAAAACTTGTCAGAAAAGCCAGTTGGCTTTAAGATAGTCATCTCTGATGCTGATTCGGTAAATGATCTTGCATCAAAAATAGCACAGAGAAAAAGAGAAGGCAGAGCGACTCCCGACTTTATCACGGTTGACAGTGGAGAAGGAGGCAGTGCCACTGCTCCACTCGAGCTTATGGAATCCGTTGGTCTTACTACACCAAATGCCTTATACATATTAGATACGATGCTGAAAAAACATAACATTAGAGAAGATGTAAAAATCATAGCAAGTGGCAAGATTCTTACACCGGATGATGTTATCATAACAATGTGCATGGGTGCTGATGCTGTAGGAATAGCACGAGGATTTATGATGAGTGGTGGATGCATAAGAGCGAGAATGTGCTCAGGTTTCGGTTCACATGTCTGTCCTGTAGGTATGGCAACTCAAGACCCTAAAAAAAGAGCATCATACCTTGTCGTCAAAGAAGGTAAAGAGATTGGAAACTACCATAAGAATCTTATTAAAAATATGAAAACAATTCTCGCTGTGATGGGAATTAAAAATATTCATGATCTCAATAAACGCTTACTTACTTTTAAAAATAGAAGCGGAGAAATATATTTTAATATTGATGAATATTTTCATCAAAAACTTAAAGTTTAGGAATAGTAATGCGCGATTTTGGTCTTGACATATGGTCCAATAAAAATTTTATTATTGAAGACGGGGAAATAAAACTTAACTATAAGTCTATGCCTTCTTTG
>JANTGW010000099.1 GCA_024762705.1 Sulfurimonas sp. | reverse complement strand
GACACCGGCATTTTTAGCCGATACCAAATCAAGCTGAGTATCGCCGATCATCCATATTTCTTTATTTTTCGTCTCGAAGCTTTGCAGTGCTTTTAAAATTGGTTCGGCATGAGGTTTAGGGTTTTGCACATGCTCTCTACCTATGAGCACATCAAACTTCTCCATCAAACCAAAATGTTCCATGAGAACCTTGGAATACTTTCCGGTCTTTGTTGTAACTATGCCAAGTGACGCAAACTCGGCTGCTTTTTCAACGGCCTCTTTAGCATTTTCAAGAAGTACTGTTTTTTGCGTCGATATTTTTCTGTAATGTTCTTTATAGGTATCGACAAAGTCCCATATTCTATGTTCATCGATGCCCAGCTCCCTGTACATTACATCTAAAGGGTGTCCAATGAGAGCTTTTATTGCTTCATCCTCTGGAGCCGCTACGTCATAAACGCTAAAAGAGTTATAAAAACTCTCCAAAATCGCCTCAGTTGAATCTATAAGTGTTCCGTCTAAGTCAAATAATATAATCATATTTCGATTGTAACAAAAACTTTTTAAAATCTTCACAATTAAGAGGTTTTGAGTATATATACCCTTGGATATTTATACATTCTGCTGCTACCAAAAAGTCTTTTTGTGACATATCTTCAACACCTTCTGCAATAATCTGTAATCCTAAATGCTTGGCTATTGTAATGATGGAGAGTACAATCGCTCTGCTCTCATCATCATTTGGAAGCATATCTACAAAACTTTTATCTATTTTTAGTTTTGAAATAGGCAGTTTTTTGATGTAGGACAGTGAAGAATATCCTGTTCCAAAATCATCCACAGTTATAGTGACTCCTTTGGATTTGAGATGGCTTAGTTTGCTGATAGAATCTTGTTCATTTTCAACGACCTGTCCTTCTAGTATCTCAAGTTCAAGGTTTTTTATCTCAAAACCTGTTTGTTTGAGTATCTCTTCAACTCTATTGACAAATCCATCAGTCGAGAGCTGTTTGTTTGAAAGATTCAACGAAAGCTTACCAGGTTCCATCTTTTGCGAATATAACTGTACAAAATACTCAGTCGCACGCTGCATCATCCACTCATCTATCTGTGTAATAAGCCCTATATCTTCTGCCAAAGGCATGAACTCTCCAGGACTGACCATTCCATCCTGTGGATGCACCCAGCGTATAAGAGCTTCTGCTCCGATGACCTTATTTGTCAAAGCATTTACCTGTGGCTGAAGATAGACCAGGAACTCTTCATTTTTTAATGCTTTTTTTAGATTTTTCGTCATTTTGAGCCGTTTGGCTATCATTTCGCTCATCTGTGTGTTGTACACTTTATATCTGTTCTTTCCGGTTTCTTTTGCTTTGTACATAGCTATATCGGCATTGCGAAGAAGTTCTTCTGCTGTTTTTGCATCTTCTGGGAACCTGCTGATACCCATACTGAATGTCACTTCGATATGATGAGGGTCAATTTCAATTTTTTCATTCATCGTGAGAGTCAACTCTTCTAAAATATTCAGCAAAGCAGCTTCATTGCAATTTCTTAACAATACAGTAAATTCATCGCCTCCCAGTCTTGCTACAAGAGACTCTTTATGTATCTCCTGTATTGTCGTCAGCTTTTTTGCAATTTCCTTTAAGAGTTTATCTCCGACAACATGTCCATAATTGTCATTAATATCTTTAAAATTATCAAGATCTAAAAATATTACACAGACATCATCTGCTGAGGAATCACGTGTGATAGTTTCAAGTGTTTTTGTAAACATAAACCGGTTAGGTAATTTAGTCAAGAAATCATGATATGCCAAATGCTGTAAAGATGCCGTTTTCTCTTCTACCTTTTTCTCCAATTGTTCATTCATTTTTGCAACGGACTTTGTCTTTTCTCGTAAGTAGAGATAAGCAAGTAGTATAACAATGATAGCAATTACTAAAGCGCTAAAGAGCATCAAGTTGTATGTCACTTCAGCAATATCCTGCATATTTACACTGCTGAGTCTTGCAAAAAGCAGCGTGTAAGCAATCGGCCTGCCTTGAATATCTTTAATTTCATATAAAGTTGCGATACGGTCTGCTTGAGGAAATAATAAATAATTATTTTTTTGTAATATTTCTATGAGTTCTTCGATAGAAAAATTTTGCAGAACTTCAACTGAAACACTTTGCGTAGGTATGAAATAACCTTCTGAAAATTTCTCTTTCTCAGCCATGCTTAATTGTTTTGTATAGCGCTTATCGACTACAAGCATTGTTTCAAAATTATGTTGCAACATATTTTGAGTGATGGAATGAAATTGCGCGATTGTCTCAAAAAGTCCAAGGAATTGGTTCTCTTTAGAAAATATTGGCACTATGGACTTGAAAGTTATACTGTATTTTCCCACACTGATACCGCTGCTTATCTTCGGATCTTGCATTATTTGAGCAATATCTTCTCTGATATTCAACATATTTTCCAGACGTTTACTGCTCCAACTTCTGTAAAAACTTTCACCTTTGGAATTGATTATCTGAAACCAAACATTACGTAGGTCTGTATGCTCTTTTAAAAGATTTGAGAATGAGTCTAGATGCAGAAGTTTATGGTTATTTTGCACCAGGGCTTTTTGAATAAGTTCATTTTGCGACATCGCTAAAGAGATATAGTTCAAAGCCTTCTGTTTTTGGTCTACTAGTGTACCAAACTGGTTTTTCATATCTAAAGCGATCTTATTATATTTATCATCTTTGAGATTATCTATTTTAGAGTCAATGACATTGTAACCAACATATATAATACTAAACAGCAATAAGACAATTAGTAATATAAATTTTCTTAAATTTGCTTTTCTCATAGAGACATTCTATGACAATAAAACAAAATCAAAACTTAACTATTTTTAATAAAATTTGGTTTAATTCTTTTCCCATTGTATATAATTGTGCCATATACCGCTCAAAGCAGGCTTTATATTTTTAATATCTTTCCCTACAGCGGTAATTGTATTAGGTATGTACAAAAAAAGATAAGGATTGTCATTTGCAATTATACGAAACATTTGTCTCCACATCTTTCCAAGTTCCTTTCTGTCAATTGTCTCCTGTGACTCTTCTATTATCACATTTATTTGTTTGTTGTGATAACCTACGAGATTAAAACCTCCTGGCTTATCGCTTTTAGAATGCCAAAACATATAAGGATCGGGGGTTGGAGAAAGCCCCCATCCCAGTAAAACTGTGTCAAACTTATGCGGAAATACCACCATATTTAAAAAGGCCTGCCATTCCATGACCCTAAGTGTCACATGAACGCCTGCTTGTTTGAGCTGATGCTGCAGTATTTCTGCTGCATATGGGCGAATGGAACTTGCATTTGATGTGGCTATTTCAAACCTTAGCGGATTGTTTTCATCATACCCTGCCTCTTTTAGAAGTCGTTTTGCCTCTTGAATATTTTGTATTGGTGCTTTAACATCAGGGTTAAATGCAAGAGTACCCGGTAAAAAAGGACCTGTACAGACCTTTGCATGTTTTAAGAAAAGTATGTCGATAATTTCTTGCCTGTTAATCGCCAAAGAGAGTGCCCGTCGTACTTTTGGATCTTGAAATTTCTTTTTTCGCAGATTAAAGCCAAGGTAAGTATAGGAAAGACTGATTTTTTCATAGATGTTGAACTTATCAAAGAACTCTTTTTTGAGCTGTCTCTCATATACAAAAGGCTCGACACTTCCTATATCAAGTTGAGCGGACTTGAGCATTAAAAATCGCGTCATCGCATCCGGGATAACATGAAAAGAAATAGTATCTATTTTCGCCCGCCCTTCAAAATATTTGTCAAATACCACAAGTTCTATATTCTTAGAGTATGCAAGCTGCTGAAGCTTATAAGGTCCTGTTCCTACCGGATGGGTATTAAAAGAGGAGTTCATAAGATTTTTCTCACTTTTGAGTATATGCTCCGGAATTATGCCCATCATCCAAGTTTGCAAAGCTTTAAAATAAGGTTTTGTATAAGTGACCTCCAATTGATAATCATTAAGAATTTTTACATCTTTGACAAAACGAAAATCAGAACTGTATGGAGAAACCACCTTGTCCGATATAAGTGCTTTATAAGTAAAGAGTACATCTTTTGCTGTAAACTTTTTGCCATCATGCCACAAAACATTTTTTCTGAGTTCAAAAACAAGTGTTGTATCATCTTTAAAATAAAATTTTTCTGCCAGATCGCCTATAATTTCTTTAGAATCTTTGTCATATTTAACAAGCCCGTTAAACAAAAAAGAGCTAATCTCTCCCGAAGAAGAGTCTGTAGCCAAAATAGGGTTGAGTCTTGCCGGATTTGATGCGGTAGCCAAATGCAAAGTTGCCCCGCTTACTATACTTACATGTAAGCAAAGGTATAAAACAAGAAAAAAAGAGGCTCTTAGTATCATTGCACGACTTTATCATTTACCATCAGTGTTGCATCTTTAAAACGAATATCAAAATAGACCGAATCAGCATCTTTTTTTGCATACGAGACTACTGTAGGTGCCATAGGTGAGCCTTCTATAATTTTGAGATACAATGCCTTTGCAAGCTTAATGTTCATGTTCATTTCTATATTGTCAATCAGCAACATAGGTGAGATTTTCAGTTTGTCTGCAAAGTCTTTGTCCTCTTTTACATTCAAAGAACTCGTAATTT
>JANTGW010000098.1 GCA_024762705.1 Sulfurimonas sp. | reverse complement strand
ATACCGCTAAATGCCAACGCACATTGCAGCAGTATATTGTCAGCAATGGCATTGGCAAGTTTTGCTATGGTATTTGCAGTGGCTGGAGCAATGATCATGATATCTGCCCATTGGGTTATTTTTATATGGTTGTGCTCATTTGCCCAGGACTCATTCGTATCATCAAGAACCTGGTTTGAAGTGAGTGTTTCAAAAGTAAGAGGAGCTATGAATTTTTTTGCACTTTGGCTCATGACAACTTTGACTTCAGCTCCAGCTTTTATGAATTCTCTTACAAGCTCAAGTGTCTTATATACAGCGATAGAACCGGTAACTGCAAGAAGAACTTTTTTGCCTTTTAACAAATCTGATGGAATATTCATTGAAAAACTCTTTATAATATTTTCTTGTATTTTATCTAAATATACTTAGAAATAATAAATATGCTTTATTTTTTTATTAAGTTCATTGGATGTATACTATACTTAAGGAGTATATTATGAATCATAATGAGCAGATGAAAAAGTACTATCAACGATGTGATATTGACCTCATTAAAGGACATCTAAAAGAGCTTCTTGTGTCAGCACAAAAGGAGATCGAACAAATTCAGGTTGAAGATATCGACTTAGAAAATATGGTTTTGATCGATGTCAGAGAGAGTGACGAATTTGCCAGCGGCGTTATACCTGCTAAAACGGTTTTTACTATTCCAAGAGGGAAGCTTGAGTTTGCAGTCGATGACAAGTTAGTAAACATGAGTGATCATCAAATAGTCTGTTATTGTCTAAAAGGTGCAAGAGGGCTTATGGCTGCAAAAACACTCAAAGATTTGGGTTTTAGCAGTGTTGTGAACCTTGAAGGCGGCATTGAAAGCTGGGTTAACGCACAAAAACCGATTAAAAATTACCTTGGATATTTTAAAATAAGTACTACTTAAATTATAAAAGTGACTAAATTGTTACTAGAGTAAACAAAAAAAATTTTTATGACTTCATTTAGCATATTTATATTGTATTTATACTTGAATGCACTACAATTAACTTATATTATATAAAGGTAATTATTATGACAAAAACTCTTCTAGAAAACATTGACACTATTCCTGCACTTCCAGAATCAGTACAAGAGGTTGAACGTGTGTATAATAATCCAGATTCTACGCTTGATGATATGCAAAAAGCAATAGAAAAAGATCCTATTTTGACAGCAAATATTCTTCGTTTGGTCAATTCACCGTCGTATGGACTGCAAACTAAAGTAACAAGCGTCAAGCAAGCAGTTTCTTTACTTGGTAAAGATGCAATACGCACTTTTGCACTAAACAGTGCTGTAAATGAAAGTTTTAAGATAGACTTATCACCTTATAAAATGAGTAAAGAAGAATTTGCTCTTGCATGTGACAGACAATTGTCCTTGATGATTAACTGGCTAATTAGAGGTGAATCGAAAAGCCTTTCAATTCTTGCTCCTGCGGCATTTTTAGTAGATTTAGGGCGCGTGATTATTTCTAAAACACTTATAGATGATAAGAAAACAGATATTATTGAAAAAGCTCTTTTAGCAGGTGAAAATATTGCTACTGCAGAAAAAACAGCATGTGGCGCACAAACAACAGATGTAACAGCGACTCTTTTTCACAGATGGAATCTTGACCCTGAAATTGTTCATATTATTCGTTATAGTGATGATCCTGAAGGTACCGGACCAGATGAGCAGCGAATGGCAGCACAACTCCAAGTTGTTCGTGAGACGGTAATGCCTAATGGAGAAATTACCGATGAATCTATTGCCACTGCAAAGGAAACAATAGAAGAATTTGATTTGAACTTGGAAACATATGAAAGAGCACTTGAAAAAGTGCTTAATTCTTAATTTTTCTAAAAACCTCTTTATACTTGGCAAGCTTTTCTTCAAACTTCATACTTGCGTGTGCAGGGGAAGTTGATGGAAGCAGAAATTTTTCAATATTAAGATGTTTATATTTTTGATTAAAAATCTGCTCCGCTTTTTTCCCTGTAAATATAATAGCTTTAATCTTCGGATATTCCTTTAAAAGCTTTTCAAAGTCATTCACTTCAATATTTTTCAGATTTGTATCACTGGAGTTGTTTGCTTCACGGTGCAGACTTGCAGCACTGTCAAAAAGGGCGATATGTTGCTTCTTGCATAAGGCTATCTTGTCTTCTTTTGTTTGTACCTCTTCACCAAAAATCTGACTCAAGATCGGCCAGAACTGGTTACGAGGGTGGGCGTAGTAAAACCCTTCTTCAAAAGATTTTATACTTGGAAATGAACCGAGAATCAGCACTTGTGAATCAGGAAAAAGAACAGGCTCAATTGTGTGATGCTGTATTTTGGTAAATCTCTTTTCCATAAGCCTCTTCTTGTTGTTGCTTTACTAGTTGTTGTTGTGCTTTTATTTCCATCATTCTTGCAGACGAAGCTACTGCAAAGTCTTGCCCACTCGGATTACTTGGAGCCATAGCTGCGGCTATGACCTGTCTTGCATTTGCTATGGCCTCTTGAGGGGTTGAACCGCCTTTCGTGCTGATGGAGACTTCTCCACCGATAGCATACATTTTTCCATCAGGACCTTTTTGATATGTAAAAGATGCTCCACCTGTTAAACCCCCACCGGCAGCCTGATGTGCCGCCTCATGGCCTCTAACTTCTGCATCTCTTTTTTGGAGTTTTAATACTTGTTGCTGTTCTTCTGCAGTAAGTTTGTCCGTAGAAGACCCCGATGATTTTTTTTCTTTCTTCTCTTTTTCTTCTTGCGCTTCTTTTGTTCGTTCTACATCAGCTTTTTTCTGAGTACGCGTTTCATCCTTTTCAACTACAAGAATTTCTTTATCGTTCAAAGGTATAGTATAGTTCAAACCGATATTGTAAAGTGTATTGAGTCCTACTTGCATGATATAAATTATAGCATATATTTTATTTTTAGGGATTTTAAGTTGTTAGTTCAGATAAGAGAAAAAGAAGGGTAGATAAAAATTTTCCTCTCTAAAAATAGAGAGGAAAGAAAGGTGTTTTGTTACTCACCTTGTCCTAGAGAGTACGCACGTTCACCGTTTTCAAACGCATAAAGGTTTTCAGTTTTTATAACTTCAATGCCTGCTGCATCGATTTTGTTCATCATATCAGTGATGTCACCGTTAGTGATGATATCACCTTGTGTTTTGTTGTAGAAACGACATCTCCAGTGGTCAGTCAAGAAAGTCTCAGGGTGACCGTTTGGATATACTTTTTGTCCACGGTTAGAGATCATTTTAAGACCAAGGTTAGTGCCTTCACATAACTCAACTAGTTTGTCACCAATTGTATTAGAGTCACAGTCATCACGAGTAAAGATATCACAACCGATTAGGTTCATTTTTGTATCTCTTACATTAGTAAGTACCGGTTTTTTGATAGTTACTGCAGCATCATATCTTTTTGGCTCTAAAGTAGATGGCTCTTGACCAAGTCTAGCAATAACAGCGTCAGCGAACTCTGCAGTACCAACTTCAGTGTGTGGTTTACCAGCAGCTTTTAGTTTACGAGCAAGATCATAAGTTACTATACCGTCTTCGATAGTTTTTAACCATGCATTGTGAACTTTTTCAGCAACTTCTGGTTGACCAACTTGAACCATCATCATAACACCAGAAAGTAAAAGACCTGATGGGTTAGCTTTGTTTTGACCAGCGTGACGAGGAGCTGAACCGTGGATAGCTTCATACATTGCATAATCAGTACCAACGTTAGCACCCGGAGCAATTCCAACAGAACCTGTCATAAGACCTAAAACATCTGTAGCAACGTCACCATAAAGGTTTGGCATAAGAACCATGTCGAAATCTTGTGGAGCATCTACGAGTTTAGCCATACCGATGTCGATAATCCAGTCATCAGCTTCGATTTCAGGGTAGTTTTTAGCAGTTTCATAGAATACTTTTACAAAAAGACCATCAGTAATTTTCATAATGTTGTCTTTGATCATACAAGTTATTCTTTTTCTTCCATTTGCTTTAGCGTACTCAAAAGCATACTGACTGATTTTCTCACAACCAGGACGAGTGATAATTTTAAGACACTGAGTTACCTCTGGTGTTTGTTGGTGCTCGATACCTGCATATAAATCTTCTTCGTTCTCACGAATAGTTACAACGTCCATACCTGGGTAACGAGATGGAATGAATGGGTCATAAGAGATCGCTGGACGAACGTTTGCATATAAACCAAGAGTTTTACGCATAGTTACGTTTAGAGATTTATAACCACCACCTTGAGGAGTAGTAATTGGAGCTTTATAGATGATTTTGTTTCTTTTGATAGAAGCCCATGCTTCGTCAGAAATACCAGAAGAGTTACCAGAAAGATAAACTTGCTCACCTACTTCAATATGTTCCCATTCTACGTCTGCACCTGCAGCATCAAGAACTTTAATACTTGCGTCCATAATCTCTGGACCGATACCGTCACCACGTGCAGCTGTAATTGTTACTTTTGCCATTTTTAATTCCTTGTTTTTGTTTATCTCGATACACTCTTTTAAAAAGAAGTTATATAAGAGATTTTAAATTTGATTTTTCTCTTTCGAAAAACATGCCGGAATTATAATTTATTTGTTACACTGAAGTCTTCATAGATATTATTCCTTTTAGTGTCTTTTTTTATTTTATTAGTTATCCATTATTAATATTT
>JANTGW010000097.1 GCA_024762705.1 Sulfurimonas sp. | reverse complement strand
CACTATAAAAACTTGAATCATACTGTGAAATATCCAAACAAATCATTTGCAATTGATATAACAACAAAAATCGACAGTGATATTCCTCCTGAAGACTATATTGAAGACTTTGAAGCGGAATTTGAGGCTGAACTGGAACCATTAGGTTTTTTACTGCCTAATTACACCAATCTTCAAGAAGAAGTTTTTGATGATCGTGACTATCATGAATATGATTTTTTTCATACCTATTCAATATGCAAGTTTGATGTAATATATCCTGTATCAAAACTTCATCCAGAAGCCGGTGCTTGGGCTCCATGCTCATTTTATCTTTACAAGAAAAAAGATAGTCCGACTATGCACATGGGATTTTTAGGTGTTGACAACTGGATTACAACACTTGATATAGAAGATGAGGAATCTATTAAGCCTTTAAGAGAGGCAGAAGGAATGATTGTAAAAATACTAAAAGAGATGACTGAGTAAAGAACAATGCTAAAACATTGTTCCTTGCTCTCTAAAAATCTTCACTCTCAAATTCCTTTTCTAACTCTTTTTGGAACTTGAGTTCTTCTTCCTTTTTAAGCTGCGAATCCGTTAACACTGCTTCATGTAAAAACTCTCCAAAAAAAGTCTTTGACTCTGTCTTTGCAAGAAATAAATACAATCCAGTCAGTAATGCAAAAGTTGTAATGCCTGCAATCATTTTTTGCATAGTATTGAATGTTTGAATAGGCTCTTTTTCTCTAATACTACAAACTCCACCTGGACAATATTTAGGATCTTCCCTTGTAATCATCTTATAGATCATACAGCCAACACAGACACCAAAAGCTGTCTCCAGAAACATTAACGTAAGACATAAAACACAAATCATAACCTTATAAAAAGTGATATCCCAGTTTAGAACGAACCAATAGATCATCGGAATAGAAATGAGCCACCCCAAAGTCCATGCAAAACGTTTTTGCAAACCACCTACATATTCAGGCTCCTGGTTCCGTACAACAAACTTACCTAATAACATAGATGGAGAATATTTTGGGCTTATTATTCTTGCAGTAAAATCTATAAATAAAAATGCCAAATAAACTCTTGCTACTATTATATGATTGTAGCCTATACCCACAAAAATCACAATCATACCAAGCATAAAAAGGATACCTGCTGCCGCTCTTGCTTCTCTTTCATTAATAACTGTAACATCGTATCCGGGAATTTTTTCACCATATTCCCATAAAAAACTGTTTAAATTCAATTTTGTCTCCTATAAAATATAATTATATTATTATACATCAAAAATCTATTCAGGCGTAGTATTGTATGAGTTTATCCATTCTAGAACCCATATTAAGTAGTAACATATCAGCTATAACCAATGCTGCCATAGACTCACATACGACAGTACCTCTTATTGCCACGCAAGGATCATGTCTTCCTTTGAGAGAAAAGTCAACTTCTTCATTTTTCGTAGTCACAGTATGCTGCTCTTTAAATATAGAAGGGGTTGGCTTGAAATAGACATTTAGCACTATTTCTTCGCCGTTACTTATACCTCCGAGTATTCCACCGGAATGATTGGACTCAAATCCATTAGCTCTTATTTGGTCATTATTCTGTGAGCCGTGTACCTTAGCACTCAATACACCGTCCCCAATTTCTACAGCCTTAACTGCATTGATGCCCATCATAGCATCAGCCAACACAGCATCGAGCTTATAATAAAGCGGCTGACCCAAACCAACAGGTACTCCCCTTACAACAACTCTTGAAACACCTCCAACAGAATCATGCTGGTTCTTAGCCTTTAATATTGCCTCTTTTTGAGCCTCTTCTTTATCTTGATCGAGTGTATATATTATACTGCTCTTAGCAGCTTCATAGTCAAACTGCTGAGCTTGAATGCCTGCTACTTCGCTAATACCGCTAAGTACTGTTATACCAAGTTCTTGAAGCATTAGCTTCGCTATAGCTCCCGCTGCCACTCTTGCTGCCGTTTCTCTTGCTGAACTCCGGCCTCCGCCTCTGTAGTCACGTATACCGTATTTGTGAAAATATGTAAAATCGGCATGCCCAGGACGAAAAACATCCTTGATGTTTGTATAGTCTTTAGACTTTTGATTTGTATTATAAATTATCATCGCAATTGGTGTACCAGTACTTTTACCTTCAAACACGCCACTTAATATCTCAACTTTGTCAGCTTCTTTTCTTGCCGTTTCAAATTCACTCTTACCGGGTTTTCTTCTGTCAAGTTCATTTTGAATGTACTCTTCATCAATACTCAGTCCTGCAGGCACACCGTCCAACAAACATCCTAATGCCTTACCATGAGACTCTCCAAATGTCGAAAATCGTAATTTCATACCAAAACTGTTCACTATTTTTCCTTATTTAGCATATCAACAGCCTCTCTTGCTGCCTCTTGCTGTGCTATTTTTTTACTTTTTCCACTCGCTCTGGCATACTCTTTATCTTCTATAAATACTCCTACTTCAAACTCTTTTTGATGATCAGGACCACGAGAAGCCAAAACTTTATATTCCGGAGTTATACCAAAACGTGCCTGCGTAAGCTCTTGAAGTGTAGTTTTAAAATCACGGAACAGGGAATCAAGAGAAATTTCTTCATGATTTTCCTCTATGAGTTTAATGGCAATTCTTTGAACCTCCGCTAAGCCTGCTTCTAAATATATTGCACCCATTATCGCCTCAAATGCATTTGAAAGCAGTGAAGACTTTTCTCTTCCACCATTGTTGTCTTCTGCATTTGAAAGCAGTATATAGTCACCCAGATTCAAGGCACGTGCTAACTTGTCAAAACCTGTTTCATTTACCAAAGAAGCTCTGATCTTTGAAAGCTTTCCTTCATCAGATGTACGAAATTTTTCAAAAAGGTATTCTCCCACTACCAGGTCCAATACCGCATCTCCTAAAAATTCCAATCGCTCATTATCGTAGGGCTGCTTATAGCTTTTATGTGTCAGCGCTTCGATAATGAGCTTTTTGTCTTTGAATTTATACCCCAATTTAGCTTCTAATGTCTTTATATTCTTATGCATAAATACCTCTCTTTCACTCTGTTAACTCCTCTTTGGCTTTTTGTGCTGCCTCTTTGGCTAAAATATCACACCTTTCATTTTCTTCATGTCCGTCATGCCCTCTAACCCATATTGCATAAATTTTATGCGGTTTGGCTGCTTCTATGTACTCTTTCCACAAATCCGGATTCTTTACTTTTTTAAAATCTCTTTGAATCCAGTTTTTTAACCATTCATTAATCCCTTTTACCACATATGAAGAGTCTGAAACTATATCCACTTCGCAAGGTTCTTTCAAGGCCCGTAAACCTTCTATGACACCTTTTAACTCCATTCTGTTGTTTGTCGTATGCAATTCCGAACCCCAAAGTTCTTTTTCACTGTTTCCGTATCGCAAAATAACACCATATCCACCGGGGCCGGGATTGCCTAAGGCACTACCATCACTGAAAAGAGTTATTTTCTTCACTATATTCCCTGCTATAATCTTTGCTTAAACTAAACTCAACCCTAGCTGTATCTATTGCATGGCATGAGCTGCAACGGTTAAAAGCAAAAGGGTATGTCCCCTTACAGTTGTCACATACGTACTCAAAACTAAGTGTAGCATTAGACTTGCCTTGCAATCCTATCAGTACATCGAATTCAAAAATTCTACTATCGCTGGCTAGTTTAACATCACCTCTTGCACTATAAAGCTCCCGTAAATAGCCATTATTTGTAATTATATCCAAATTCAAATCTTTTGAATCACATCGCCAAAAGAGTTCTGTTAAAAGATCACTCTTTGAACTATCTAGGTTTTCCCATGCAAGTGCAGGGTTTACTTTAAAAAGATAATCAAATACTAACAATACAAGATGCTGAGAAGACTGGTATATATCCAAAAGTCTTTGTACTTTTTCTTCCTTTGTTAGCCTTTGTGACTCAAGACAGTCCAAAGCTTGCAAATAGGCACTTTCAAGTTTAGTTTCTTCTTTTAATTCATCCAAAGGATCAAGGACCTCAAGCGCAGACTTGTAATCTTTCATATATTCATATACCAGAAGTAAATAGCGTAAAGCTTCCGGTGTACGGGGATTGTTCTTCAATATTTCCAAAAAAACTTGCTTTGAACGCTCCAAAAAACCTGCTTTGAAATATGTCTTACCAAGCAAAAACATCGTCTCTCTTGCATTGTTTTTATTACCTGATTTGAGTATTTCGTTGTATATTTCAATACTTTTTTCATAATCCCCATTTTTATAGTAGGCATTTGCGAGTAGCAACCATGATTTTTCCGGCAAACCGCCCTCAGCTATAAGAACTTTCAATTCATCATGCGAAGGTGGTGTACGGAACTGTGCTAAAAATTCACCTAACTGCCTGGAGTTCTCTTTCTTTTTATATCTGCCCCACCAGTAAGAAAAAAAAGTAATGACAAAAATAATTGTAAAAAAAATGATAATTGAGAAAAGAGGGTCTCTAAACTCTATAAAAAAGCTATTCATTAATCATACACCACCAATCCATAATCATTTTTCAAATTATAAAAGGTAGAATCAGCTGATATCTCCAAGTCTTTCATCTTCCCCAACTGCATAATTGAGTTCTTGCTAACCTTAATCCCATATTCCCTAAAAAACTTCTTTATGTTCACAAACTTTACATCTTCAACAAATTTATACTCAAACTCTGTAT
>JANTGW010000096.1 GCA_024762705.1 Sulfurimonas sp. | reverse complement strand
ATAATCAAGGTTTGTAAGTGCATTTTCATCTGCGAGATTTTTTTCAAGCAGTTTTTTTTGCTGCTCCTCAAAATAAAGTTCTAGAGCCTCATTGATGAGTGTACTTTCATCTTTTTTGAGTATTTGTGCGAATGTTTCTAAGTTTTGTAGGTTGTAGTCGTTTATGGTAATCTGCATAAAATATTTTAGCCAAAGTTAGTTAAAACTACTAATTTTCTTCGGCTAAATAAGGAAATTTATTTTGTTTGTACGACTCTGTGGTTAAGAGGCTGGGTAGGTCTTTCGTTGTTTTTATAGTATTTTCTCAAAGAGTTTAATTGCTCTTTTGAAATGTTCACCGTATCTTTAAAGATATACCATTGAACATTTTCTGTACATGGAGGTGTTGTAAAAGAACCTTTGTAATGATAATAATGATCTGTGTCCTCAGGAAAAAAATTATTCGGATTAATATTGACTTTTCCTTTGGCTTTTAGAATTTTTTCTAAATAAGGATTCTCTTCTCCAAGCTCAAACATGACAGCGATCACGGCAACTGAACCATCTTTTGCGGTATGCACAAAGTGTGCAACTGCATTGTATCTTCTTCCGTCTATTGTATGCTCACTCATACCGTGAAAGTGAAACTGTTGCAGTTTATAATCTTTTCCGTGGAGTGAAACATATCCGGCATCTACCGGCGTGACCTTAAGTGAGTGCCCGTTGTCCACTACAGTAGAAACACCTTTGTAGTCTTCAGAAAGTTTGATGACATAACTCTCAGGGAGCTGCTGGGTATTTTCTGTTTCTATATTGATGGGAGATTGCTCTTTGCCTTTTTCACAGGTTTCACTGAAATGCCCCCAGTCTTTTGGACCATGTTTCTCGTAGTCCCAATGCGCTTCAACACCGGCAAATGATAAAGTCGAACTTGCAAGCACCCCTAAAATGACTTTGTTAAACTGTGTCATATGTTTTCCTTCTTTAAATTTATATATTCTAAGTATAGCTTACTTAATAGCCAATAAATTAAGCGGTATATATGAGCTTTTCGTTAATTGTGTTCCCGCTTAGCTCAACATAACGCATCGGGTACATATCAAGATCAAGTGGACGTACAAAACCGCGGGTAACTATGACCTTTGTTCCCTGCATATCTTTTACTGAGTCTATATGTTTATGCCCTGAAAGTGTTAAGATAAGATTTGGGTACTTAAAAAGTCTTTGTTGGACTTCTTGGCTATTGTTAAGGACATATTTGTGAATATCTTTTTCATCTGTTGAACCCCAGTAGTTTGTGTATGGATGATGATTAAGGATTACAGTCGGCTTGTTTTGATCTAAAACTTTTTCTGCAAAATTGAGAGTCTCTTGTGTATATGCGCCATTGTTTTTGTTTTCAATACAGCTGTCAAGTCCTAAGATGTTGTAACCCTTCGTGCTTAGTAGCCAGTCTTTGCCATTTACATGTAACTCTTTTGCGCTGCAAAACATGTTTTTGAATTCATTAAGGTTTATTTGTTTGTCACCATATGGAAATGACTCTTTGTTCCCTCTTACTGTATAGTAGGGGCAGTGCATGGTGTCGGCTATTTCTTTAAATTTCAGTGCATCACTGTCTTGTGGTGCATTGTTGTTAAAGTTGTCTCCGCCAAAAAGGACGAAATCCAAATCTTTATAGTTGTTATTTATAAAATCAGCCATTAGCTGCATAGCTTCAACGCTGTCATTGTCGCTAAGATCCATATGAGAATCTGTTACATGTATAAACTTTAAGGTTTCATGCTCGCTTTTTGCTGCCATCAAAGGCATCGCACTTATCGCGGCAGCACCTTTGAGGAAGTTTCTTCTTGATATATTTGACATGATTTCTCCTTTTGGTGATATGATTCTATCTCATACTAAATTATTTATGAGATAAATTGCAGAACTTATCAGATAATTTAAGGATTTGTAGGAATATAGTTGCATTAAGAAACATATAAAAAAAGAAGCTACAGAGATTTTTGAATAAAACCTATATCTACATGTAAGGCTATATGCTGTGCAAAATCAGCGATGGCTTTTTGTTTATACTCTTGGAAGTTATAGCCTTTGTACTTTTTGTTTATAGTGTGAAAAACTTTGTAGCGAAAGGCATCATTGTCAAAAATACCGTGTAAAAATGTACCATATAGGTTCTTTTTCTTTTTTGAACGTTTCTTTGCAATTCCGTTGTGTATTTCATAGCCTTTAACCATAATTCCCTGCTGATTGTAACAGCCTTTTTGCACAATTTTTTCTTTTTGAAAATGTACATTGCCTTTGAACCTTCCAAAACCCTGCACAACTTTGTTTTGGGATTCTATCCCTTCTTCATCAAGTATTTGCTCAAACATCATCTCATAACCGCCACAGATGGCTATAATGTGCCGTTTTTTATCTGTCAATATCGCTTCAAAACCATGCTTACGCAGCCAAAGCAGGTCATCAACGACACGTTTGCTTCCGGGAATGATAAGCAAGTCACACAAGTCTGCCTGACTCGGAGATGTGATGAAACTGAGATCTATCTCTTCATCGACTACAAGCGGTTCAAAGTCAGTGAAATTGCTGATGTGAGGCAGTTTTATTACACCGACTTTAATGATGGCGTTTGAAGTGTCTTGCGTGTAACCCATAAGTGAAGCAGAATCTTCAAAGCCGAGATTAAAAGGCTTAAAGGGCACAACACCCAAAACTTTTATGCCAAAATCTTTTTCGATTATTTGTACACCCTCATCAAAAAGCGTCCTATCGCCTTGAAATTTATTGACTATAACACCTATAACGTTTTTGCGCAGTTTATCAGGCAGAAGATTGTAGACACCGTAAATAGAGGCAAACACACCGCCTCTTTGTATATCCGCGACTAAGATGATTTTTGTGTCGAAGGTTTCTGCTACGTAGATGTTTGAGAGGTCTTTGTCCATCAGGTTGAGTTCCACCGGACTGCCTGCACCTTCGGCAATGACACAGTCATACTCTTTTTGCAAAGATGCAAAAGCATTTTTCACTATAGGTTTGAGCTTGTCAATGTTTTTGAAATACTCCCTGACGTCAGTATCTTGTACTGTTTTGCCGTTAATGATGAGGTGGGCTTTGTTCTTTGGCCCTGATTTTAAAAGGATGGGATTAAAAAGTGAAGTTGTTTTTAGTCCTATGGACTGGGCAGCAAAGGCTTGGGGAATGGCTATTTCACCTTTGTCAATGTCTGTAACAAGCGAGTTGTTTGAGACATTTTGCGCTTTAAATGGAGCTACATGTAAGCCTCTTTGGTGCAAAAGATAGGTCAGCGCAAAGGAGAGTGTTGACTTGCCCGCATCACTGCTTGTGCCAAAGATGCTCAAAGAGTACAAGATTATTTATTCCAAAGGCGTTTTACTTCATTGAGCTTGTCAAGAAACTTCTCTTTTTCTGCATAGCCGTCAATAATGAGAAATGCATTTTCTGAAGCAGGATCTACAAAAAAGGTGCGAGGGCTAAAAGGCGCTACAAATTTTTTTGAAGGGTAGTCTTCTTCGTCGAAATCTTTATAGACAAGAACCACTACGACTTCTTTGTTGAGGCGTTTATGGACTGCAGGGTCTGCAAAAGTTTGATCTTCAAGGCGGTCACACCAAGGACACTCCGGCTTTGTGACAGTAAGCATAAGCGGGCGGTGCAGTTGTTTTGCTTTAGCAAGTGCGGTGTTATAATCACGCTCAAAACCCATTTTTTGAGCATATTCGTCAAGATCTGCCCGTCCAAAAAGAGTAAGTGTCAAAAAAAGTAAAATAGATATTGTTTTCATAAGTTCTCCCAAAAATTTCAAAATTCTAGCAAAATGTAGCTAAGAATTTCCATAGCATTTATGCCTTGCAGATTTTCATAATTTTTGCCCAGTCTAAATCAAAATGCTTTTCAACATAGGCTCGATGGTGAGGAACGCTGCAGCCTGAGCAGTCTTGATGGATCGCTTCGCCGTAAATACCTTGACTACCGTCCTTTGACTTTATATCACAATAGCTAAATTGCGTCTTGCCATCTACTTCTTTGAAGCCTTTGTCATTAAAACGAAAATTTGGACAAGAGCAAAGGTAGCAGTTGAGTTTTTCCATGTCATGGCATTTTTTATTTTCAGCATACAGCGGACAAAAGTCAGGCTCTTTTTCTTTCATGTTCTCAAAATCGAAGTAGTCTATGATCTGTTCTTTGTCTAAACCTTGTGTCAGGAGTTTGTCAATGATCTTTTTATGTGCCTTCGCGTGTTCTTGCACCCATGATTCGTAGCCCATTTCAGACTCCTTTGTTTTTTGAGATAATAAGATAGATAAAGAACGGCCCACCAATAATAGCTGTAATAATGCCGATAGGCAGTTCACTCTGTGTTTGCAGGAGGCGTGAAATAGTGTCACACAGGACCAAAAAAAGGCCGCCAAAAAGCGTTGTCTTGAGAATTCTTTTACTAATGTTGACTGGGTAGAGTTTGTGTACAATATGCGGCACGATAAGCCCGACAAAGCCTATGGGACCGCTTATGCTGACAAGTACACCGATGGCAAAAGAGGAGACAACGAGTAAGATGGTGGTGACTTTTTTTGTGTTGACCCCTTTGAGCTGTGCCTGGGTCTGCGAGATGCTTAAAAGCTGTAATTCAAATCTGTACATGTAAACAGATGTAAAGAGTATGATGGCTGCAATGCCGATAATGACAGGGTATTGCCATCCGATGACAGAGAGTGAACC
>JANTGW010000095.1 GCA_024762705.1 Sulfurimonas sp. | reverse complement strand
GTTTGTCGGCCAATGCTTTATCGTTAGCGACAAAAAGCAGGTTTTTCTCTACTGTCATATTGTCAAACAGTGCATAGTCCTGAAATACAAAACCGATTGCTCTTTTTTGCACGGGAAGTGAACTGTTTGCTGCAAGCCAGACTTTGTCATGAACTTTGATGCTACCAGTTGCTTCTTCAAGTCCTGCAAGTATTCGCAGTAGTGTGGTTTTTCCGCTGCCGCTTTTTCCGCTTAATGCTACAAACTCTCCTTCTTGAATATCCAGCGTTACATGTAAGGGCATTGCACCTTCTGCACCGTGAAGTTTTTTATGTATGTCGAGTTCTATCATAGTCCGAACCTTCTGTTTTTTCTGGCATTAAAAAGGTAGACACTCAAAAGCACGACAAAAGAGATACCGACCATGATAGCACTATAGATGTGTGCTGAGGTGTAGTCCATATTCTCCACCATCTCATAAATGGCAACTGAAGCTACTTTGGTCTCACCCGGGATGCTTCCCCCTACCATTAAAACAACCCCGAACTCTCCGACTGTGTGGGCAAAGGTTACGATGACGGCTGTAAGTACGGCCGGTTTCATATTTGGCAGGGCAACGGCAAATATGGTTTGGAGTTTGCTTTTTCCTGCGATATAGCTCGCTTCAAGCATATTTTTGTTGATGGATTCAAAACCGTTTTGCAAAGGCTGTACCATAAAAGGCAGGGAGTAAAAACAGCTTGCAACTACCAATCCGGTAAAGGAAAAGACAAGCTTAACATCAAAAGTATCTTCAAAAAATTGTCCTATGGGCGAATTGTATGAGAGTGCCCAGAGCAGATAAAACCCTAAGACAGAAGGCGGTAAAACGATGGGCAAGGCAGTAAGCGCTTCTAAAAAAGGCTTTGCTCTGGACTTTGTTTGTGAGAGATACCAGGCAAGCGGCAGAGCGATACAAAAGAGTATGAGAGCTGTCAGAGCTGCGAGTTTAAATGATATGATAAATGGCGTATAGTTCATGAAAAGACCTTTGCGATGGAAAGGTCACTTGATTTTATAAGTGCGACGACCTTGTCTCCAACTTGGAGCTGCATTCTTTTTTGAGAATCTGCTGTAATGATGGATTCTAAAATGAACTCTTCAAATTGCAACTTTAAAACAGACAGGAGTTCTCCGGACTCTATGGAAAGTATCTTTACATGTAACTGGTTTGTGAAACTGAGCTCACCTTGTATATTTTTACCGATGGCTATGGCTGTAGGTTTACATGTAAGCATTACCTGCGAGTCTTTCATGACCATATCACTTAAATCCAGACTCATCATATTAAGCGTTGTTTTGTTACATGTAAAGCTTAGAAGATTAAGATTTTGTATACTTTGAATCTCTTGAACCTGTGCAATTATTTGACTCATTATATTTGATACCCGTATGCTTTAAAAATGTTTTGCGCTTTTTTTGAGAGTATAAAACTGTAAAAAGCCTGAGCGTCTGTATTGTTTTGCGCACGTTTTAGTAGAACTATACCCTGTGCAATTGGCGTATAAAGTTTTGGATCAACATCTATGAAGTTTATGCCTTTTTTATACTGTTTCATCTGAGATGAAAAAAGAGATGATTTGGCAACAAAGCCGAGGTCTGCCGCTGTTACTGTGTAAGCCAAGGTTTGTGAAGCAGACTCTGCATAGATCAATTTGTGCTGAATTTCCTGATAAAGCTTGGCATTTTTAAGAGCTTCAACGGCCGCTTTGCCATAAGGGGCTGTTTGCGGATTTGCGATGGCGATTCTTCTGATACTTGTATCTTTTACGACTGCTATGCCTTTGCTGAAATCTCTTTTGCGGGTACTTAACAAGGAAAGTTCGCCTTTGGCATATACTACTGGTTTTGTGATCGCCATAGAGCTTTTAAATAAAGCATCAGGGTATTTCATATTTGCAGACATGAAAATATCATAAGGTGCATTGTTATGTATCTGTGCAGTGAGCTTGCCACTACTGCCGAGTGTGATTTGCACTTTTACATCGGGATATTGACGGTTGAACTCTTTGACAAGGTCATGCATAGCATAACTTACATTTGCGGCTGTGGCAACATTTATACTGCCGGCAAAAGCGGTCGTAAAGAGAGAGAATAGTATAATAAAGAAAAATTTCATTGTATCTGCATCCAAAGTGGTATAGTTAAAATAGATTATAGCAAAGAAACCCCAATCTACAAAGCTTATAAGTAGCTTAAATTCAGTTGTTTATAAGTTTATGCAGCTATACTTCCATCAAATAAAATTACTTAAGGGTTCGAGAATGAAGTTTACAAAAATTGCAACTCCTGAACAAATCGATCAAAAATGGGTTTTGATTGATGCTGAAGGTAAAACATTTGGTCGTATGATCACTGAAGTAGCTACTATACTTCGTGGTAAGAACAAACCATGTTTTACACCTAATATCGACTGTGGTGACTACGTAGTTATCATCAATGCTTCTAAGGCTAAATTTAACGGTCTTGGAAAAATCGCAAACAAAGAGTATTTTTCTCACTCTGGTTACTTCGGTAGCACAAAGAGCGTTAAAATGACTGAGCTTTTAGAAAAAAATCCTGAGAAACTATACAAATTAGCGACTCGCGGTATGCTTCCTAAAACTAAGCTTGGTGCTAAAATGCTTAAAAAATTAAAAATTTATGCAGGTGCTGAGCATCCTCACACTGCACAAATTGCTAAATAAGGACTGATTATATGGCAAAGAAAATATATGCAACTGGTCGTCGTAAAGCGTCTATAGCAAAAGTATGGTTAACTCCAGGAACAGGTAAAATCACAATCAACGGTCTTTCATTAGACGCTTGGTTAGGTGGACTTGAAGCGAAAAAACTTCGTGTAAAACAACCACTTGTAATTACTAAGCAAGATGAAAATGTTGATATCGTAGCTACTACTTTAGGTGGTGGTTTCGGTGGTCAGGCAGATGCACTTCGTCACGGTATTTCTCGTGCATTGGTAGCATACAATCCTGAATTAAAAGCAACGCTTAAACCTGAAGGCATGATGACTCGTGATTCACGTGTTGTTGAGCGTAAAAAACCAGGTAAACGTAAAGCTCGTCGTTCTCGCCAATTCTCAAAACGTTAATCATTTGGGACTCTTTTTTATCAATGCTTTTGCATTGGTAAAATCTTTTTCAACTTCTCTTTTTTACTCCATCAAAAAAAATTAACTCTATTAGTATATAATATTCGTATCTTATTACCAAAACAGGTATTTACAATGAAAAAAACAGCACTAATCGTATCTCTGATCGTCATCATTGCCATTTTTCTTGCTCCGTTAGTCGGAAACAGTTTTATGAAAAAACTGGTAGATGAAAATATAAAGGCTCTCGAATCAAACGGCTTGGTCCTTAAAAAGGCTACAAGGGATTCCGGGTACTTCAACACAAGAGAACATTTGGAATTTGTCTTACAAAACGCGGATGCGTTTGAAAATTATCTGAGTTCTTATGCTAAAACAACGATGCCTCCTGCTATGAACAGAGTTTTCAAGGGTGCAACAATAGCCGCTGATATCGAGTACAGCAACATACCGTTTTCAAAAGCGATTACAATGCAGATATATCCACTGAAACTTTCAGGAGAATTAATGCAGGAAATGAAAATCAACGATCCAAAGGCATATAAACAGTTTGTTGATTTTCTTGAATCAAAGGGAATCTTATATCATATAGACTACAATCTACTGAGTGAAGAGTTCAGCGGATTTATTAAGGATATTGATGAAATTTATGAGTTAAAAGACAATGCAAAACTGCTAATGAAACTAAAAGATGCAAAGTTTCATGGGCAAGGAGATCTTTTGGCTCCTAAGAAGATGGAATTTTTTGTGCATACAATGAATTTTGATGCACAAGACGGTACAAACACTCTTTCTATGGAAGTTAAGGATCTCAAAAGTAGCAGCGATTTTGAGTCTTTTTCAAAATACACAAGCAGTACAAAAGTATTTCAAATAAAACTTTTTATGCAAAGCCCTCAGGATAATATAAATATGCTCCTTGATAATATGGATGTAACTTCTTCGGCCAAGATGAAAGATGAAAAAGTAGAACTAAGTTCAAAAAGTTATATAGAGAATCTGGAGTTTCATTCTGATAAACTTGACTTTGCCCTTAAAGCATTTAACAGTGACATAGTAGTAAATGCACTTGATAAAAAAAGCTACGAAGAATTTGTGCAACTGCTCGCAAATGCGAAAACTATGAATCAAAAACTGCTACAGCAAAAACTGCAAAGCAGTTTGCTTATTTTGTTCTCACATGGTTTACAGGTAAAAATATCAGATATTTCGCTGGAAAATATAATTGTTGATAAAGTGGAAGAACTTGGAGGAATGAAAATTACGAGTTCTTTGAATGTAAAAGAGGACAAAGACTTTGCAGACAAACTGAAAATCTCACCTATGTTACTTATTGACAATATAGAAATGAATATGAACATTAAGCTTGCAAAGGCATTGTATCTCAAAATAATAGAAGGCTCACCTATGATGCCTGCAGTAGTATCATATGCAAAAAAAGATGCCGATTCGGTCTATTTTGATATTCGTTTTAAAGATGCAAAACTGATGGTCAATGATAAAGTCGTGCAATGATGTTAAGAGCCTCTTTTTTTCTTGTTTTATGCATTGGCTTACATGTAAGTATGCTAAACGGGGCAACTTTGCATTTGGCTACCGCATCAAATCCGGCAAGACTCAATCC
>JANTGW010000094.1 GCA_024762705.1 Sulfurimonas sp. | reverse complement strand
ACAAAAAATAAACAAAACTTCAGATTTACATTTTATAATCAGATTCCAATGTCCCGTGGTCTTGGAAGCTCTTCTGCAGTTATAGTGTCTGCGATTGCTTCTGCTCATGAGGCAGCTGGCATAAGAGTTTCAAAACGCCGTATACTGAATCATGCTCTCGTTTATGAATCACATCCTGACAATATTACACCTGCTGTAATGGGCGGGTTTAATGTTGCCACAGTTGAAAAAAATAAGGTGTTTTCTCAAAAGAAACATCTTCCCGACTACCTTAAAGCAGTAGTTGTTATTCCAAATAAGCAGATGAACACATCAAGGTCAAGAACGGTACTTCCAAAGTCTTACTCAAAAGAAAATGCGGTATATAATCTTTCTCATGCTGCGTTAACAGTTGCATCATTTTTCAATGAAGACTGGGAAATGTTAAAACTTGCAGCGCAGGACAGATTTCATCAAAAAGCAAGAATGAAAACATTGCCGGAACTTTTCAGTGTGCAAAAAGTTGCATATGAAAGCGGTGCACTTATGAGTACGCTTTCAGGGAGTGGTTCTACATTTTTTTCACTTGTTTATGATGATGATTCAGCTATGATTGCAAACAGAATGAAGCAAAAATTTCCCGACTTTGGGGTAAAAGTTTTGGACTTTGACAATGATGGCCTGATAATAGAGCGATAAGCCCTATTAAATAAAGTAAGATTTAGATATAATGGCAAAAAAATTTCATCAACCAACTAGAATGTGTGTTGCTTGCAGAATCAGAGTAACACAAAATGTATTGTTGAGACTGCAATGTCTTGATAATAAATTGAGCTTTTTTAACGGGGTTGGAAGAAGTTTTTATTTATGTCAGAGTTGTCTAAAAGATGATAAAAAACTCTCAAAAGCTTTAATGCGTCAATGTAAAAGTTCAGAGAAAGACAAACTTATGAATAAACTAAAGGAGATCATCACTGATGATAGAAAAAGTTAGAGTACATGAAATTGCAAAAGAGCTAGGTATAGCTTCTAAAGATGTTTTAGATAAAGCAAAAAAAATGGGTCTTGAAGTAAAATCTGCACAAAGTGTAGTGACGATGGAACAAGCTGAAAGCATAGCAAACTACATAATGAATGGTGATGATAGTGCACAAGTACCAAAGCCTGAAGCTGTCAAAACATCTAAAAAAGTGAATGATGATACTCCTAAAGAAATAAAATCAGATGTAGAAGAGACAAAGGCTTCAGTTAAAGAGGAAGCTCCCGCTAAAAAAGAAGTGTCTACAACTGAGAGTAAGGCTAAAAAAGAGCCAGCTTATGCTAAAGAAAAAGTGGCAAAAAGTGAAGAAAAAGAAGAGTCTGTATCTACTGATGAGACAGCTAAGAAAGAAGCTTCTAAAAGTACATTAAAGGTTGTAACACCAAATGTTCGACCAGCTATTCAAAAGTCAGGCCTGAAAATTGTTAAAAAGAAAAAGCCTAAAGTAGAAGAAACATACAGTGCACCTCAAAAACAGGCACCGGTATCTTCATATGGAAAAATGAGTGCCGAAGCTTTAGAAGAATTGTCCAAGAAAAAGAAATCAAACACAAAACAAGCACCGACTTCGAAAAAAGACCAAGGGGTAAAACTTGATATTTTTGGCGGTTCATTGGCTGAAGTTTCAATGGATATGGATGATCAGGTGACATTATTGGATCTTAATGCAACAGAACGTGCTCCGATAGTACCGGAAGAGCCAAGAAAACCACGAACTCCTAAACCAGTTGGTAGAAATGCAAATAAAAAACAGGCACCACGCGGAAGAAAGGTTTCTCGTGATAAAAGAAAAAAATATACTAAAGCGACACAAGAAGATGAAGTTGTTACACATGTAGAGATTCCTGAAGATATCCGTGTATATGAGTTTGCTGAAAAACTCAAACGTCCGATGTCCGATATTATTAAAGTCCTTTTTGATCTTGGTATGATGATGACTAAAAATGATTTTTTAGGTGCAGATGAAATCGAAATTCTTTCAGAAGAGTTCGGTGTTGAAGTAACTATTGTCGATCCTAAGGATGAATTCAACTATGTTGAAGAAGCTGAAGTTGAAGACGAAAATGCAGTTGAAAGACCGCCGATTGTGACAATCATGGGTCATGTTGATCACGGTAAAACTTCATTACTTGATGCAATTAGAAAGGCTAAAGTAACAGAAGGTGAAGCTGGAGGGATTACGCAACATATTGGTGCATATACAGTTGAGCAAAATGGAAAAGACATCACGTTTATAGATACTCCGGGTCACGCTGCATTTAGTTCAATGCGTCAACGTGGTACTGATATTACAGATGTGATTATCATTGTTGTAGCAGCAGATGACGGTGTAAAACCGCAAACACTTGAAGTTATAAACATTGCAAAAGAATCAGGTGCTCCGGTTATAGTCGCACTTAACAAAATGGACAAAGAGACTGCTAACCCTGACTTAGTAAAAGGTCAGATGGCAGAGCATGGAATCTCTCCGGTAGACTGGGGTGGTGATGTTGAGTTTGTCCCTGTTTCTGCAAAAACGGGTATGGGTATTGATGATTTATTGGAAAATATTCTTTTAACTGCTGAGGTACTTGAACTTAAAGCAAACCCTAAAGCACCTGCAAAAGCTGCCGTAGTTGAATCATCTTTAGAAAAAGGACGAGGTCCTGTTGCTACTGTAATCGTACAAAATGGAACACTAAAAGTTGGCGATTATGTAGTATGTGGTAGTGCATATGGACGTGTCAAAGCACTCATTAATGAAAATGCCAAACAGATTAAAGAAGTTGGTCCGTCACACACAGCAGTAGTAGTGGGACTAAATGAAGTGCCTGCTGCAGGTGAGATTATGATGGCAATGAGCAGTGATAAAGAAGCAAAAGAGTATGCACATAAACGTTATGAATATGAAAGAAACAAAGAACTTTCAAAATCAACGAAATCTACATTGGAAGATATGACATCGATGATTGCAGAAGGGAAGTTGAAATCTCTCAAAGTTGTACTTAAGACTGATGTTCACGGTTCTCTTGAAGCAATTAAAAGTTCACTCAGTGAACTTAGAAACGATGAAGTAAAAATAGACATTATTTCTAGCGGTGTCGGTGGAATAACTGAAAATGATGTAGAACTTGTGAGTAATTCTGAAAACTGTGTACTTCTTGGATTTAATGTTCGGCCAACAGGTTCAGTAAAAGCACTTGCAAAACAAAGAAATGTAGATATTAGAACTTACTCTATTATTTATCAGCTTTTAGATGATATGACTGGTATGCTTACAGGTATGATGGCACCGAAATTTACTGAAGAAAATACAGGTCAGGCAGAAGTCAAAGATGTATTCAAATCACCAAAAGGTATGGTCGCAGGATGTCTTGTGGTTGATGGCAGACTCATTCGTGGAGGACTTGTTCGTGTTATCCGTGAAGGTGTTGTTGCTTACGAAGGCGAGCTTGTATCGCTTAAACGTTTTAAAGATGATGTTGAAGAGATCGGTAACGGGTATGAGTGTGGTGTTATCATATCTAACTATGACGATGTTCAGGTTGGCGATGTAATTGAAACATTCAAAAAAGTTGAGCAAAAAGTTTCACTCTAAAGAAGATATATGAATGAAGCACAAATAAAGCAAAAAAGAACAGAAGCTCTTTTAGCTGAACTCATTCCCGAAGCACTTAGTCAGTTGAATGACAATCGCTTGCATGAACTCAATGTTATAGAGGTAAAATGCTCGCGTGGACGAAGTGATGCGAAAGTTTATATTGACCCGAGTGACTTTAATGAAGAAGAAAAACGTGCTTATTTAAAGCAGTTAAGAAAGGCTCGTCCTTTAGTTGAAGATTTTTGTTTAAAAGATCAGGGCTGGTACAGATGTCCGAAACTTGCTTTTGAGTTTGATGAACAGTTGAAAAGATCACAAAATATTGAAGATTTGTTTAAAAAAATAGCAAAAGAAAAGACGGGAGAGGAATCATGAGTTTACAAAATGACATTGAAGCTGTAGTAAAATCGGTAGATTTAGAACTTTACGACACAGTTATTGTAAATGAAAATGAAGAAACTATTTTTCGTGTAAGCGTTATTTCAAATGAAGTAGAAGATGGAAAACGAAAAGGTGTGAGTCTTGATGAATGTGTTGAACTGACACATCTGATTTCTCCTTTGCTTGATGTGACACCGCCAGTTTCCGGTGAATACAGACTAGAAGTGGGAAGTCCTGGAATTGAGCGAAAACTCACCACATTGGAACATTTTAAAAAATCTGTCGGTGAGAATGTTTCTTTAGTACTTGGTGAAAAAGAAAAAATTAGAGGTAAACTCGTCAAAGTTGAGGGCAATAAACTTTTTGTAGAAGCAGATGGAGAAATACATGAAGTTGATTTTAATACTGTAAAAAAAGCAAAAACTTACTTTGAATGGAAATAGATCATAACTTTTATATGAGCCTCGCTGTTGAAGAGGCTTGGAAGTATCAAGGTTTAACCTACCCAAATCCTGCAGTAGGTTGCACGGTTTGTGGTCCTTATAATGAACTTTTAGCCGTAGAAGCACATCATAAGACAGGAGAACCTCACGCGGAAGTCAATGCTCTTAAATCTGCATACTACAAACTTACACAAGAAAATGGTATTTTATCCCTCACATCTTCTTCTGATATACATGACTATTTATTGAAAAACCATAATAATATTTTTAAAAACTGCTCTCTTTATTCTACACTGGAACCATGTTCACATGTAGGA
>JANTGW010000093.1 GCA_024762705.1 Sulfurimonas sp. | reverse complement strand
GGAAAATATATAAATACAAAAGTTTATGCAAACTACAACTTCAATACAAAAAAAGCACATATAAGTCTCAATGATTTTATACTTAAAAATCCAAAAACAGATTCTGTGCTGTATAAAAACAAGAAGATAATAGTAGGTGGATATATTTACGATGAAAGTGTTGCCATGGAGTCAAAAGAATTGGATGCGACATTTGTATCAACCTCTCAAGAATGGACACTGACACTTGGTTCTATTGCAAACATCGCACAAAAATCCGATTTTTTACAAAAATACGGACTTATTGAAGGAGAAATCAGTTTTTATAAAAGAAATGATGCCCTATATACGCAGTTTGATGCCAACATTCATTATCCATATCATCTGCTTGTCAATCAAAATAAAAAAATTACCAACTATGAAATCAAAGGAGAAGTTACAGAAAAACAAAAAGTTTATTTAAATGTAAACAATAAAGTAAATATTATCATAGGCCAAGATATTAAAGTTAAAATGCATGATGCCGGTTTAAATCTTGATGCGATCATTGATTTTACAAAACAATTCACACAATCAAGTTCAAAAACCGGTGATTTTAAGCTTACCGTAGATGCAATTGACTCTTATCTATATCTTGGCAACAACAGGTATGCTATCTCTGATGCAATGCACCTGCAATATTACGATGATATCATTACTGCCCAACTCGTACATGGAAAGGGTAATGCAGGATTTAAACTGCAAGATGACACTTTTCATCTTTATGGTAAGAATTTTAATGACAAGTTTATGGAAAAACTCTTTGTCTTATCTAAATTCAGCGGTGGGAATCTCGACTTTTCTATAGATGGCACACTGGATGAGTATAAAGGTGTTTTTTACATGTATGACACAACAATGATTGACTACAAGATTTTAAATAATGTTTTGGCGTTTGTAAATACTGTTCCATCCTTGGTAACCTTTTCACTTCCCGGATACAACAAAAAAGGCTTACATGTAAACAATGCTTATGTAAAATTCAGTGCAAAAAAAGGTGTTTTTGATATTTCGGATATTTATTTGGAGTCCAAAGAGATGACAATAGTTGGAAAAGGCAGTGCAGATGTAAAAAATAATACTATTGATCTGGTATTGAATTTAAAGACAGATTTAGCAAGCAATCTTTCAAAAGTTCCTCTAGTAGGGTATGTTATATTTGACGGGAAAAATATATCGACCACTTTAAAAGTAAGTGGAAAACTTGATGACCCTACCGTTAACACTATGGTTGCCAAAGACATTATTGTAGCGCCTGTAAATATTATAAAAAGAACCCTTACCCTGCCCTATAAAATATTTCAAGGACTTTTTTAAGGTAAAAAGACTTATTCATTTCTCAAAACAGTCAAAATATCAACCTCACTTGCTTTTTTCGCAGGATAATAAGAAGAAGCCACAACAATGGAAAATGCTCCGACTACAATAAATACAAAGTCATGAAGTGTTAAATCAAGAGGCAGTCTCGAAGTAGGATAAACGTCCTTAGGCAAAGAGACAATATCAAAAGTACTCAGTAGCCATATGCCGCTTAAACCAAGAACAATTCCTGCCAAAATACCTGCAATACCTATAACAATGCCCAGATATAGAAAAACTTTTTTTACTTCAGATGTAGTGGTACCCAAAGAGAGCAAAAGTGCTATTTCCCCTCTTCTGTTCATGACCGTCATTAAGAGTGAAGATATAATGTTAATAGAAGCAATCAAAATAATGAGCATAAGCACAATAAAAAGTGATGTTTTTTCCATCTCCAAAGCGGCAAAAAAGTTTACATTGTCTTCCCACCAGCCTTTAACAGTGACACTGATAGGCAGTTCCTTTTTTATAGCATCTATATCTGTTCTTGGGTCTTTTGAAAATATATGGATACCGTCATACTGATTTGACGGCATATGTTCAATAGCTTGCATAGCCTCTAGCGTAGTATATGAATAGGCTTTATCATAAGCAGAAAGCCCCGAATCAAATACAGCTTTGACTCTTAAGCGTTTTATTTTTGGAGTTACAGAGAGCCCTCCCGGTTCAACATTTGTAAAAATATACATAAGCTTGTCGCCTACATGTAAATTAAACTCTTCTTTTAAACTTTTGCCTATAAGCACATCAAACTTTTTAAACTTCTGCATATTGATTGCTTTTGCAAGCACAGAATTGACTTTCGCCTCATCATCAAAATTTACACCAAAAAGGTAGCCACCTTCAAGCCTTGAACCGCTTCTTGCCATCACTGAAGATTGAATATATGGACTAAAAGCCAAATTGGGAAACTTTTCTTCTAAATCTATAAGCAAATCACTATTTACTGCGCCATAAAATTTTGGGATTATCGTCAATGGATAGTTCATAACTGTAAGTTTGTTTTTGAACTCTTTGTCAAAACCATTCATAAGTGCCATGGCAATAAGAAGCACCATGACACCGAGCGTTATGCCTACAAAAGCTAAGAGTGCAGAAATGAAAATAAATGGCTGATCTTTGTCAAACCGTAAAAATCTTTTAACAAGATAAGCAACTATAGACTTTTTCAAGAAGCAAAAACACCTTTTTTAGGACCACTTTTACCACAACACTGCTTGTATTTTTTACCACTTCCACAAGGACAAGGATCGTTTCTAGCAATTTTTTTACCCACAACCAACTCATCTTCTGCATCAATGTCCACATTGTCATGATGATTCAACTGCATTAGTGCTTCTTGCGCTTTTTTTTCTTCTTCTAGCTGTTTGGAAATTCTAGCTGCCTCTTCTTCCGGTGATTCCATCTGAAACTGAATGATCTGCAAGGTTCTGATTGTGTTGAATTTTATATCATTAATCAATTCACTAAAGAGATTGAAGCTCTCTTTTTTATACTCAACCAAAGGATCTTTTTGATTATAAGCACGTAAACGAATACCTGTTTTCATATTATCCATCGAATAAAGGTGCTCTCTCCACGCATTATCAAGTTCTTTGAGATAGAACTCTTTTTCAATATCGCTTCTGGTTTGCGCATCAAGCACACTCATTTTTTCATCATACGCACTTTTTAGCAGTTCTACTACTTTGGCATACAATTCTTCATAATCCAATTCTTTAAGTTGTTCTGCATCTAAGTCAAAGTTTATTTCTTCTTTAAGAAGCTGTGTTAATTTTTCAAGATTAAAGTCTTCTTTGTCTGCACCTGAAAATATCTCTACCTGCGCAAGAAGATTACCAACATATTCTTCTCTGATTTCATCAATTTTTGCATCTATTTTATAGTCATCACTCAGAAGCTGATTTCTGAATTTGTAAACTATTTTTCTTTGTTCATTTGCAACATCATCATATTCTACAATTTGCTTACGCCCCTCATAGTGCATGTTTTCTACTTTTTTCTGTGCCTTTTCAACTGCACGGGTTACCATTCTTGATTCTATGTATTCACCGTCTTCTACACCGAGTCTTTCCATGATGGACTTGATTTTATCACTACCGAATATTCGCAGAAGATTGTCTTCAAGTGAAAGATAAAACTGTGATGTTCCAGGATCACCCTGACGTCCTGAACGCCCTCTGAGCTGATTGTCTATACGACGGTTCTCATGTCTTTCTGTACCGATTATATATAAACCGCCAAGCTCTTTAACTTCTTCACTTACCTTAATATCAACACCACGACCAGCCATATTTGTTGCAATAGTAACAGCACCCTTTGCTCCGGCATTTTTAATGATTTCGCCCTCTTGCGCATGGTTTTTTGCATTAAGTACGGTATGGGCAATTTTTTCACGCTTAAGCACTTCATGTAAAAGCTCAGATTTTTCTATAGAAGCCGTACCTATAAGAACTGGCTGTCCAGATTTGCTAAGTTCTTTAATTGTTTCAATAACAGCTGCAAATTTTTCCTGTTCTGTTTTATAAATAAGGTCATTTAAGTCATTTCTTGCGATTGGAATATTTGTAGGGATTGAAACGACGTCCAGATTGTAGATTTGTGCAAACTCTGTTGCTTCTGTCTGTGCAGTACCGGTCATACCCGCAAGCTTATCATACATTCTGAAATAATTTTGAAATGTAATATCTGCAAGTGTTTGTGTCTCTTCTTTAATTTCTACGCCCTCTTTGGCTTCAAGTGCCTGGTGCAGCCCTTCAGAAAAACGGCGTCCTTCGCTAAGTCTGCCTGTAAACTCATCAACTATTACTACTTCGCCGTCATTAACAACATAATCAACATCTTTTTCAAATAAATAGTTTGCTTTTAGTGCCTGGTCAAGTGCATGAGGCAATGAAGCATTTTCCGGGCTGTAAAGATTTTCTACACCGAAAAGTTCTTCTGCTTTTGTTATACCATCTTCCGTAATCAATACAATCTTATCTTTCTCGTCAACAGTAAAATGTTCATCTTTTGTGAGCTGTAAAGCAATTTGATTTGCTCTTACATAGTCTTGCATATTTCTGTTTGTAGGACCTGAAATTATCAGAGGAGTTCTGGCCTCGTCAATCAAAATAGAGTCTACTTCATCCACAATAACAAAATTGTGTCCACGCTGTACCATCTGCTCTTTTGAGTAGCTCATGTTGTCACGCAGATAATCAAAACCGAACTCATTATTTGTTCCATATGTTATATCAGCATCATAAGCAGCTTTTTTTTCTTTAGGATCATGCATATCTTCTAAAATTACGCCTACGCTGTAACCCAAAAATTCATACAATGGTCCCATCTCTTTTGCATCGCGAGAAGCCAGGTAATCATT
>JANTGW010000092.1 GCA_024762705.1 Sulfurimonas sp. | reverse complement strand
AGATAGTCAAAGAAGAAAAGGCAAAAATAAAAACATTGAGTATGAGCAGTGCAAAACATGGAGTTAGAGGCAGTCTCTCAATTCTTAGAATTGTTCCCTATGTTATGCTTGCATTAGGGTTTATAGCTTTACAAAACAACGGACTGCTTGACTTGAAATACTACCTTCCATCTCTTTTAGTGGGCATTGTGACAGGCGCTATCGTTTCTAAAGAAGTTATGTCCTAGTCTGTTATCATCGGCAGGTTTACAGATATTGATTTTTTGGTAGTTTCGACAAAGAAGTCATATTTTTCAGCAAGCATTTTAATATCAGGCAGAAGTGACTGATCTATTTCATCTGCAACTATTGAGATTGAAAAAAGGCTATATTTTTTGTCATTAAACTTGATATATTCTCCAATAATGTAAGAGACCTTTGTCTCTATTGCCTGACTATTTTTGCATACTTTGTAAATAAAATTCAATAGTTTTATCAAATTGTTGGCATTAACTACGACATCGGGAATAGTAGGGTCATAATTTTTTGAAAAATTGATATTGGAACTAATTGAGTTTGAGGCTATACATAAATCTGTAATAGTAAATATATTTGTGAGTTCTCCCTCAGGTTTTTTAGTGTCTATTTTGTATGAAGGTGCCTGGTAGAGTTTAATGCCTATCTGCTCTTCGTCTTCATAACCGACTGTTATGGCAAAAAATTTGTATCTACCATACTCGAGCTCCAAAAATGTTGTTTTGAAGCCAAAAGTGATGTTGGCGTAGGTTTGAGCAATGTTAAAAAGCTCACTTCGCTGTACTGTACCAAGTAAAAACTGAGCCTCACTGTTGAGAGATATGATTTTTCCATTAGAGTTAAATAAAATAAATGGATTATAGTCGTTTTCTATCCATTTCTGTTCTAATGTCATATTCATAATTATTCTTCTATATAGTTTTTAAGTTTTCGTCCGACTTTAGGGTGTTTAAGCTTTTTAATTGCACTTGACTCTATCTGACGGACACGCTCACGTGTTACACTTAACTCTTTACCGATCTCTTCAAGTGTTCTATCACTTTCATCATCCATTATTCCAAAACGGAGTTTAATGACGGCTTTTTCTCTTTCGTTTAACTGCTCAAGTACCTGTTCAATCTGAATTCTTAAATCGTCTTTTAGAATTGCATCAGAAGGAGAAAGTGAAGTCTTATCTTCTATAAAGTCGCCAAATCTACCATCTTCTTCACTACCAATAGGTGCTTCAAGAGATATAGGCTCTTTAGTGATCTTAATGACGTTTTTCACTTTTTCAACAGAAAGACCGACTTCTTTTGCGATTGTATCAACATCCGGCTCTTTTCCGTTTTCCTGTAGGTATTTACGCATGATTTTATTGATACGGTTAATGGTCTCAATCATGTGAATCGGAATACGAATGGTTCTTGCCTGATCAGCAATGGCACGTGAGATCGCCTGACGAATCCACCATGTAGCATAAGTTGAAAATTTGTAACCTTTTTGGTATTCAAATTTGTCAACTGCTTTCATGAGCCCGATGTTACCTTCTTGAATAAGGTCAAGGAATGGTAATCCGCGGTTTGTATAGCGTTTTGCAATAGAAACAACAAGACGCAGGTTTGATTTTGCCATTTTTGTTTTAGATATTTCAGAGATATTTTTACCACGTTTGATTTGTTCTAAAATATCAGCTAGTTTTTCAGGTTCCATGTCAAAGCTGTTTTTTGAAGCTTCTTTTGTCTGGACAAGTTTCTTGATTTCCATATAGGTAGAAACCATTGTAGCTTCTGGTACCATGTTGGCTATGTCTTCTTTTGTCAAGTCCTGGATTTTTTCTACCAATATCTTGTGGTTAGCTTTTAAGGTTGCATTGAAAAGTGGAAGTTTATACTCTAGGCGTTTGAGCTCTTTGTCGTATCCCTCATCACTTTTTAAAGCTGTTTCCATTGCTTTTACCAGTTCATTTATCAGTTTGGAAGTCGGTCCAAGGTCAAGAAGTTTTTCTTTCAGCACAGCTTTTTTGAATGTCACTGTCAGGTAATACTGAACAGTTTCTTCTGAAAGTCCGTCATCAAGATTCGCAGGTGTTTTGTCTGCAGCTTTCACCCAGTCTTTTTTTGCTTTTTCCAATGCTTTAAAACTGCTGGATACTTTATCGACTCTACTTTTGTCCTTTGCAGAGAGCGATTGCTCTGCTGAACTGTCATCGCTGTCATCATTGTCGTCGCTGTCATCTTTTTCATCTTCAAAACTTTTAAAGAGTTCTTTTACTCTTCTTTCACGGTTTATAAGAGGTTCTTTGTAATCTAAAATGAAATCAATTAGATAAGGTACAGAACAAATGGCATCAATGATAATACTTTCACCGGTTTCAATTTTTTTTGAAATTTCAATTTCCTCTTCTTTTGTCAAAAGAGGAATTTGTCCCATTTCACGCAAGTACATACGAACAGGAGAATCTGAACGAGACCATTCAAGAAGTTCATGCTCTTTAAGAATGTCGAACTTGTCAGTTTCATTGTCTTCAAGCATTTTTCTTTGGGCATTTTTTCGTACTTCAGCTTCTTGATCATTTAGTTTTTTTGCATGTTCGCTAGAAGTATAAATGCATTTTTTGTGTTTTTGGAGAAGTTTGTAAATATTTTTTGCTTGTGTAGCTGTTGGCTGTTTGTCAAAAAAGTTGATTAAAGATTCATAAGTGATGCAGTCTTTGGACTTATGTTCTTCAAAAAAGTTCTCTAGGGCTTTGTTGAGTTCTTTTGCTGTCATATGGGAGTATGCTCCAATTGAGTTAAGGTTTTTAAAAGGTGGATTATACCGAAATACTCTTAATTATTGCTGTTGATTTTGAAAAATATTTTTTGGAACACCCTTTGCTAGTGTTATCCAAAATAGATAAAACAGGGGCAATAAATGCAAACAGGCTACTACAGTTCTGCTGCTGGAATGGTGACACAGTTTAACAGACTGGACACCATTGCAAATAATTTAGCTAATGTTAATACGAACGGATTCAAAGAGGATCAACTTATAGTCGGTGACTTTATGAGACTTTATAAAGAAGCTAGGGACGAACTTCCTAATGCGAACAACTCCAAAGAGGGTGCGCAATTTCTTAATAGAACAATGACAAGGGCACCTCAAGTTGTAGATGCGTATACAAACTACTCTGTAGGCAATATGCAAAAGAGCTCAAACTCATTAGATTTTGCACTCTCTCAAGAAGGTCTGTTTTTTGCAGTAAAAACACCGCAAGGCATAAGACTGACACGAGATGGTGCATTTACGATGAATGATGAAGGTAAGCTTATAACAAAACAGGGTTATGAAGTACTTCCGAGCGACTATGAAAAATCAAAAGAAGGTATTAGTTTTGCAACTACTGACTCTATTATAAAAGTAGATAAAAATGGTCAAATTCTAACAAATATACCAAATACTGCAACTTTTACCCAAAATAAAAAACTACTTATCGTTCAGCCTGAAAACCTCAAGGACTTAGTTAAAGAAGGCGATAACCTATATAAACTTTCAGATATCACTTCTTTAAGTACTATTGAACAGAGCGGGGCCCTCAGACAGGGGTTTATTGAAAAAAGCAATGTTAATGCCGTAAAGATGATGACTCAGCTTATTGAGACGAACAGGCTTGTAGGAATGTACCAAAAAGCTATGGATACGCAGATGAATGATATGAACAGAGACGCAATAGAAAAACTTGCGAAAAAAGCTTAAAACTAAGGAATTAATACCATGATGCAATCACTTTATACAGCTTCAACAGGAATGTTGGGGATGCAGACACAGATCGATACGACAGCAAATAATATTGCCAATGTAAATACTATAGGGTTTAAAAAATCTCGTGCAGAATTTGCCGACTTGATGTACCAGGTTATGGAATATGCGGGAACTTCAACAAGTGATACGACAAAAAGCCCTACAGGTATAGAAGTCGGTCTGGGTGTACGTCCTACAGCAGTTAATAAAATATTTTCTGAAGGTTCATTAAAACAAACTGACAATAATCTTGATTTGGCTATCACAGGAAGAGGTTTTTTTAAGATGGAGCTTCCCGATGGTACAGAAGTGTATTCAAAAAACGGTGCTTTTAAGATAGACCAGGATGGTACAGTCGTTAACAGTGACGGATACACACTGATTCCTCAGATAGTTATTCCACCCGATGCTACAAACATCAATATAGGTACGGATGGTACTGTAACAGTGATTCAGCCAGGTCAAACGCAGGCTACACAAATCGGACAGATTCAGACAACAAACTTCATAAATCCGTCAGGTTTACATGCAATGGGCGATAACCTTTATATAGAAACAGACAGCTCAGGACAGCCGGTTGAAGGTATTCCCGGTGTTGACGGACTCGGGACAATTAGACAGGGATTTGTAGAACTTAGTAATGTGGAACTTGTTGTTGAACTTACAGACCTTATTACCGGGCAGCGTGCTTATGATGCAAACTCGAAAATCATTACGACGAGTGATGAAATGCTTCAAACTACAAATAACCTCAAACGTTAATCGTGCCCATAAACTGCCTTGATACTTATTAATATCAAAGCAGTTTTCTTCCGTAAAATCATTCTTTAATTAACTTTACATGACAATTTAGATATAATCGCAAAATTATTTAGTTAACACAATAGGATTTTAGATGCAAAAAGCAAACATAAACGGAAAAGTTTGGAAATTTGGAAAAGATATAGATACAGATTTGATTATTGCTG
>JANTGW010000091.1 GCA_024762705.1 Sulfurimonas sp. | reverse complement strand
TATATTTTCTTGCATAACACTACTCCTAAATTGGTTTAATAAGTTTTTTTATTTCTTTTGGCAGATGTGCAAAAGGCATATCTGTAATCTCTCTTTTTTCATTCTCTTCATGTTTTATTACATGTAATGTCATATACTCAAGGTTAAAACGAAGTATTTTATAAGTAACATTATCTTGTATATACTTAATGTCTTTCTTACTAAGATCGATTATTTTTTTCTTCTTTGCCATATAACTAAGCTTTTATATAAATCCCGGTATCTTTTACTTCTATTTTGCCATCATCTTGAAGTTGTGTGAGAGAACGTTTGAACTCTTTTTTGCTCAGACCAAAGACATTTTTTATAAGCTCGGCATCACTTTTGTAGTTATAAGGCATAATACCTTTGTTATCTTCTAAAAGCTTGAAAACTTTTTGAGCAGCAGTCCCGTTTTTTTTGCTGCCGGGTTTTCTAAGTGTAAGGTCAATGTTACCGTCTTTTCGAACTGTTTTGACATAAGCTTTCTTCTTGTCACCGAGTTGTATCTCTTCAAATATTTCATTATGATAAATCAAGCCTTCATATTTGTCATTGACAATACATTTGAATCCAAGAGGAGTTTTTGCAATTATCAGGATTTCAGCTTCTTTATTCACAGCCAAGCCCTTTGGTTTTCTGTCAAAGAAATCACCAAGTTTTTCTGTACCGACAAGGCGATGAGTACGTTCGTCATATATGATTCGAATAAACCTTTTTTCTCCTACGACAAAAGGTGTTTTTTGAAACATCTTCGGCACAAGTAGGTCTTTTGGCAGTCCCCAATCCATAAAAGCACCAAAAGGAGCAACATCCACTACTTTTAGCAGTGCAAAATCATCCAGTATTGCAAGAGGTTTATTGGTAGTGGCAACAAGTCTGTCCTCTGAATCAGTATATAAAAAGACATCGACCAAAGAGTTCTCTATCATATCGTCAGTAACATATTGTCCGGGGAGTAAGACATCGTTTTTATCTTCGGCCATAAGGTATAGGCCGGGTGCTGTGTCTCTATCGACACGCAGCGTGTTTATTTTTCCAAGTTCCAAATAAGGACTTATTTCTTTATTCATGAGGTCATTCCGTTGTGTTAAGTTAGTGACATTATAGCATTAACTTAGAGCAATATGTAATATTGGATTTACATGTAATGGTAAGTTGATAAAAAGCTATTATTGATAATATTTCATAAATATTTTTATAAGGAATGAATATGTATAAAATAATTGTTGATAGAGAATGTGGATGCTTCAGAAGAAGCAGTTTTGAAAATAACATAGAAGTAGCGTCAAAAGATGAGGCTTTAACAAAATCATTAGACATGGTTAAAATCATGAATGAGGACTTTTGTGGAAAGCATAAGTTTAAAGTTGAAGAAAGTGGTGATTCTTTCGTAATCAAAATGCAATAACCTTCAAGGCAGGACTCTTTCCCTACCTACAGTAAAAACTCCTGCCCGATCTTTTCACAGTATGCTCCAAGCATAGCCCGTTCAAAATCATTATTCGTAGAATATTGGTATCCAAATGTTTTTGCCCACATATGGTGCTCTTCCATACATAAATAAAAAAAGACTTTGTTGTCCCCTTTGTGCCATGGTGTAAAACTTTCATAGGCATGTTTGAACATTTCTACTTTCGTTGCATCGGGGTATGATGTCTTTCCGCTGGCATCTTCATGCGGTATTTGTGTGATTTTACTTCTAAATTCACGTCCACGGAGCTGCTTGATGACAGGTTTTATAAAAGTAAGTGTACCAAAACTTACCAGTGCAACTTCTTGGGGTGAAAATTGTTCGAGAAGCTGGTCATACACTTTTTTGTACTCATCAAGGTAGCCTTCATATTCGACAATAGGATGAAAATGAAAACCGACCTTTACTCCTTTGTCAGCCATTTTCCTTGCAGCTGCTATGCGTTTTTGCAGACTTGCTGTTAAATGTTCTTCATTATCTATGATAGTCTGGGTATTTAAGCTCCAGGTGCAAAGAATATTTTTTGGTACCTCATTTTCAAGTAGGTATTTGATGTTGTCTGATTTTGTTTTGAACTCTAAAATGACATTTGGATTTTTCTTTGCAAACGCAAACAGTGCATCCAAAACACCTTCACGATTACCAAACATAAGTGAGTCAGATGCCTGTCCTGTACCTATATGGTAGGTTTTATGAGGATCAAGTTCGAGGTTGAGCAGCTTGTCTGCAAAACTACTGTCGAAAGTAATGGTATTTTGATTGTAAAAACTTTGAATGGAACAGTAAGAACAGTCAAAACCGCAACTTTCAACTGCATCAAGGGTCAAAAGATTACAGCAGCGTGTTTTTTCACTTGCCACGGGGCAAAGACCAAGCCCAAAACCCTCTTTAGGGGCTGTTTTGAAAGTATATTTTTGCTCTTGAGGGATGTTTTTTAAAGTGAAATTTTTATAGGAATTTGGAGTATTACGTATGTTTTCATAAGCTTCTTTGAGCCTGGAAAAAACAACTTTTCTTTGAGGGTGCTCTGGGAAAATGGCAGTGATTCTCTTCTCATCCCACATTCCCAGATCTCGCGCGAAATTTATTATCTGCTTGATTTCCTGGTTGGAAAATTTGTATTCAAAAGCTTTTTCCTGTATAAACTCCTGTTCATGTTGGGGAAGCTTTTGATAAAATGTATTTTGTATAGCTTGTGTAAATTTGTCTGCATATGAATTCATAGTCGAATTCTAGCAAAAAAAGTTAATTATTTTATAGGGATAATTTTTGCTTTTGGTTTATTAACTTCGGTTTTAGGAATTATTACCTTTAATATCCCATTTTCAAATTTTGTTTCAAGTTTGTTTTCATCTATATTTTCAGGCAGTTGAATGGATTTTTCAAAGCTACCGTAAAAGATCTCTTTTTTGACAAAGTTTTCTGACTTATCTTCTTTTGACTCTTTCTTTTCACCTTTGATTGTAAGTATTTTATTGTCATCAATGGAAAGTTTGATGTTGTTTTTGTCAACACCTGCGAGATCAAATTCCACGACAAGCTTGTCTTTTAGCTCTTGAATGTTCGTTCTAGGGTAATTGATATTACCAAATGGCGAACTGTTCATATGCGATTTGATAAGTGAATTGAAATATTGATTGACTTTTGCAAAGTCTGCATCATACGGATCAGTTGCAGCAATTGCTCCTGCCGAAAGTGTACATGTAAGTAAACTTGATAATACTATACTCGGTATAACTCTTTTCATTAGAAATTCCTTTTGGATATCAGCATCCTTTATTTGATGCTGATACTTTTAGTCTTTTTCGATTCTAGTTTTTCAAGAGTCAGATACAATCTTCCGTTTTCATATTTGGCCTGGATCTTATCTCTGTCTATATTATCCGGCAGAATAAAGCTCCTTGATATAACGCCAAAATTTGATTCGCAAAGATAGTAGTCATCCTCATTGACCTCATTTTTAAACTTTCTTACCGCTGTAACAGTAAGATAGTCATCTTCCACTTTCAATTCTATATCTTCTTTTTTAACACCGGGTAAATCAACCTCTATTGTAAAGGTGTCATTATGGTGCTTTGCCAAATTTGCAAGTGGTAAATGCGAAGCTACGTTGTTAAACGTATCTTTCACGACTTCTAAACCTTTTTCAACTTTTTCTTCTGCTTTTTCTACAATGTCTTTTGTTGTTTTTACGACGTCCATAATTTCCTCCTTACTCAATTTCAATTTTTTTCGTTGTGTCTTTTTCAACTGTTAGTTTTGGTATGATGATCTCTACCACTCCATCCTCACTTACCGCTCGAATGTTCTCGGTATCTACTTTTTCAGGGAGCGTAAAGCTTCTTGCAAAAGTACCATACGCACTCTCTATTCTGTAATAATCATTTTTTTGTTCTTCGTTTTTGACTTCACGCTTTCCTTTGATCGTCAAGACGTTTTTGTCAACGCTGATCTCTACCTCTTCTTTCTTAACGCCAGGAAGGTCAAGTTCTATATGGTAAGCATCTTTGCCTTCTCTTGTATTGACAGTAGGGATGAAGTCAAAGACCTCTCTAGCCTCTTCTGTGTTTTGTGCTTCTATTGCATTGAAAAATTCGTTTAGTAAATCATATCTTCTTGTATTGTTTGTGTTTATCGGATTTTTATGTCTTGTAACTAACATGGCTCACTCCTTAAAATTTTTTATTTAAGAAATGATAATAAATTTTTTCACAGTGTTTTGCTACTTAAGTAGCATTTGGGAAGTTTTATCTAAAAGTTTTTGCAGATTTTTTACTTTTATGTTCCGTCGGCTTGTTTCAATGATATTATCGGCCTTTAGTTGTTTTATACTACGTTCTATCACATGGCGGACAGTGCCAAGGAGTTTGGCTATTTCAGTATTAGAGAGGTTTTGCAGGAGCTGATAGCGAAATCTGTTGTTTGGATTAAGGTTTTGTACCAACAAATTTAAAAAACGCTCTTTTGTATCATACAAGGCAAGTTCTGTTGCAAGCTCTTCAGTATAACGCATATGTGCGGCGAGGTAGGGAAAGAACTTTTTGTTAAATGTTGCATCATTTTCAAGCCAGTAACGGACTCTTTCAATTGGAAGGCGCAATATTTGAGCATCTTCTATAACTTCATAAATGACTTCATGTGGCTTACCGTCGAGCAAAGAGATGACATCAAACATATCACCGCGTTTATAGATGAAGATAGTCTGTTCTTTATTGGTCTGAAAATTTATCTGGTATGTTTTTACTCTGCCATCCATAATGACATAAAAGTATTTAAGTAGATCATCCGGGTAAAAAGGAGAGGAACCTTTTTCATACTCAAACGGCTTGGCATAT
>JANTGW010000090.1 GCA_024762705.1 Sulfurimonas sp. | reverse complement strand
GTAGAGCAAGTGACTGAAAATCACTGTGTCCTTGGTTCGATTCCGAGACAGGCCACCACTTTTAAAAACCTATTACTTTGTCCTGGCCTGTTAGCTCAGTCGGTAGAGCAAGTGACTGAAAATCACTGTGTCCTTGGTTCGATTCCGAGACAGGCCACCACTTTTATATCATATTCCTAAACTTTATTTACCATTAAACACAAATTTTTGATATAATATTATATTACTTTTAAAATAAGTAATCAATATGGGGCTGACCTGGTTTCGACGGGATCTGGTGGCTCTCAACTGCATGTCGGACTGAGCAATTCCGTTACACGGCTCACAATTGCTTAAACGCAAACAATACAAATTATCGCCCAGCTTTAGCAGTAGCTTAAGTTTTAACCCCTCTTAAAGAGGCGGGCTGCTTCACCTGTGGATTCTAAATAAGCAGGACTCGAAGTATAACCCTTCATTTAGATATATCTTGAGTACGCTTCAGCTCAAGACGAATCCTTGAAGCTGGTCTTGCGTAGCTTTGCAGGTTGTGTGAAGCAAGATGAGACTAAACAACCTTACTAAGCATGTAGACGTTGGGAGTAGCCAGGTTTCGGACTGCGGTTCGATTCCGCACAGCTCCACCAAATAGGCAGACTACAATGTTCAATAAAAAACTCGAATACATTTTCTTAGCCACAATTTTGCTTGCATTATTTCTCTTAGCATACAACTATTATCAGAGCTATAACTTTAAACACAATCCGCTCCCCCAATCATATATAGACAAAATCAAAATGAAAGAACAGGATGTTCTTGCGCATATGCAAAAAAATTTTGGTTTCACATACAAATTCCCGCTTATCATTACAGACAAAGTCCCAGGTAGGCTCTATGGTCTTACCTCATATGAAAATGGAACAATAAAGATTTTTTTGAATAAAAAAGTAATGCAGGAAAGTATGCCCTATATACTCTCAGATGTAATACCGCATGAATACGCTCATGCGCTGCTTTTCAAGCTTCGCCAAAACTCCAGTGGCCAAGGAGGCCATTCCAAGCTCTGGCAAGATACATGTAAAAAACTTGGAGGAAAAGACTGTAGACGTTATGTGAACCAAAAAGAGATTGTGCTTTCAAAAATGCCTTTTAGATAATATTATTCGTCAATCTCTCTTTGTGTATCTTGAAAATAATACCCTGGAAACTCTATTTTTTGTAAAGATTTTATTCCGTCTTCATTTTGTTCCATTTTATAGAGTTCGCCATATACGATTTGCGGCTCAAAAACAAAGTTTTCTGTAGTGGCTTTATTATCCTGTGTTGATAACGATTCAGGTAAAAATGTGTCACAAATCACATCATAATAACTTTCTCGTAAAAGATCGTACTCGTCCATATCTGTACTACAGTCAAAATAAGAAAGATTCATGGCCTCATCAGCATTTTGCATTTCAAGACTCAATGTAATGTTTGCTGTTCCCTGCTCTTTTCTTAAATATATAATGTCACCGACACTTGCGCGAGCTAAAAGGTTTTGTATAGGTTCTACAGTTTCATTAACCAGTTTAAAAGCTTCAACAGTAATCTCTTTTTCATCTCCCTCATCATCTGCACATGCAAGATACTCGATGTCCTCGCCGTTCATAACTTTATATGTACAGACATCGGTCATAACATCAAGCTCGCCGCTTTGAGCATAAGCATCGATTTCTTCCATTATACTCTTAATCTCTGACTCTTCGTTTATATCTTCGCTATCAATATTGTACTGTTCTAGGTTCCCGACATTACTAAGACTTACTATAGAGAGCTCGCCTTCAATTATAATTTTTCTTTCCATCTTATACTCCTATATTTTTTTATGATTATACATCTTTTGAAATAATAAACAATGAAATAATAATAACAAATATGTGATTAATTTACAGATTTCACTAGATGGTGCTCGATACTGGACTTGAACCAGTGACTTTCACCTTGTCGAGGTGACACTCTACCACTGAGTTAATCGAGCTTTTTTGATTGAAGAATAGAATTTTAACAAAAAATCCTTAAAGTAATTTTCTTTTTCCAATATCTTTTTCTTTTCTATAATTTTAAAAAAAACTCGGAATTTTACTTTTAATTTAGGTTTAGTAGTAGTATAATTTCACTCTAGAGAAGATACACTGCTAAAAAGTATCAATTTATTATGCACCACAAGGTAAAGTATGAACTTAACAAAAGAATTAGAAGATTTAGGACTTAAAAATGTTGGAGAAATTTATCATAACCTTGACTATGATGAGTTAATCAAACATGAACTTGAAAACGGTGAGGTCCGACTAACCAAGACAGGTGCGACAGCTGTCGATACCGGAATATTCACAGGACGTTCTCCTAAAGACAAATATTTCGTCAACAGGGCTCCTTCAAACAAATACATTGCCTGGGGCGATGTCAACCAAAAGATCGATGAAGAAATCTTCAACGAACTTCTAGACCTCTCTCGCGAACAACTCTCAGGAAAAAATCTTTATGTTACCGATGTTTATAGTGGTGCAAGCCCCGCTTCAAAAAAATCTATTCGCTTTGTGACAGAGATAGCATGGCAATCACACTTTGTCAAAAATATGTTTATTCGCCCTACTCCTTCTGAACTAGAAGTATTTAAATCAGACTTTACTGTTTTAAATGCCTGCAAGGCTGTCAATGACAAATGGAAAGAACACGGAATGAACTCCGAAGTTTTTGTACTGTTTGATGTTGAAAGAAATATGGCAATCATCGGTGGTACATGGTATGGCGGTGAATTGAAAAAAGGTATTTTTTCAATGATGAACTATTGGCTACCACTTGACAACAAACTTTCCATGCACTGTTCTGCAAATGTTGGTGAACGCGGTGACACAGCGCTTTTCTTTGGTCTGAGCGGTACAGGAAAGACAACATTATCAACAGATCCAAAGCGTGCATTGATCGGTGATGATGAACACGGTTGGGATGATTACGGTGTATTTAACTTTGAGGGTGGCTGCTACGCAAAAGTCATTAACCTTGACGCAAAAAGTGAGCCTGAAATCTATGGAGCCATTACAAAAGATGCGCTTTTGGAAAATGTAGTCATGCAAGAAGATGGTGAAGTGGACTACGAGGATGACTCAAAAACTGAAAATACTCGTGTTTCTTACCCGATTGAGCATATCAAAAACCATAAACCAGACCTAATGGCAGGACACCCTGAAAATATCATCTTTTTATCTGCTGATGCCTTCGGTGTTCTTCCTCCGGTTTCAAAACTTACACGGGAGCAAGCAATGTACTACTTCCTAAGCGGTTATACTGCTAAGGTTGCAGGAACGGAACGTGGTATTACAGAACCTGTTGCAACATTCTCTGCATGTTTTGGTGAAGCATTCATGACACTCCATCCTACAGTATATGCAAAACTTCTTGGTGAAAAAATTGACAAGCACAATGTAAATGTTTATCTTGTCAACACTGGATGGACAGGTGGAGAGTATGGTGTTGGAAAACGAATGAGCCTAAAAGATACTCGTGCATGTATCAATGCCATCCTCGACGGTACGATCAATGAGAGTAAGTTTCAAACGACAGATGTATTTGGTTTAGACATTCCTTTAACTTTAGGAGATATCAATCCGGATATCCTTAACCCACGGTTAGCTTGGGCGGACAGTGATGCATACTATAAAACAAGAGATAAACTAGCCGGTATGTTTATAGAAAACTTTAAAAGATACCAAGATGCCAACAGTGAATTCGACTTCTCTGCTGCCGGACCTAAAATAGAAAAGTAAAAGCAAAAAGCTTTTACTTCTTCTTCGTAGCCTTTTCCAAATAGAACCAAATAGCTCCACCAATTGTAAAAATTATTACAGGAGCAAGCCATTTGTTGTCATTGATATACATGGCGAACTTACTCAAAACCGCGCCGAAATAGTAACTACTTAAACCAAACGCCAATGCCCATACAGCTGCCGCAAAGATATTCAAAACCGCAAACTTTTTAAAGTCATACTTGGTAAGTGCTATGGCAATTGGTACAACAGTTTTCAAGCCATAAATAAACTTTTGAATAAAAATAACCCAATCCCCATGTTTTTTTATAAGAATATGCGCAAGTGCCAATTTTCTTCGATGTTTTCGCAGACCTTCCACCATCATAGATTTTTGATATCTTGTCAGCCAAAAAAGCAAAATGTCACCAAGAGCATTTCCTAAAAAAGCAATACTAATAGAAAATGTCAAATCCATTTTTCCCATGAAGCTCAAAACACCGGCTGCAACTATCCCAATAAACCCACCACCCAAAGAGTAGATAAAAAGTCCTATATATCCATATGTAGCTAAATTACTGAGTGTGTCTTCCATATTTTCATTTCCTGTTTTAATCTAGTTTTGTTTAATTGGGCTCTTCGTTTTGGAGGCTCAGACCGCAGGGAGGATTTGTCCTCTAAAATGAAGTGCACAATTAAGATAATTTATAATTTTTTTATTTTTGTTATCTCATCACGAAGCCGTGCCGCTTCTTCAAAATTAAGCTCGCGTGCTGCTTCTTTCATTTTTAAAGAAAGCTCTTTTATCATAGCTTTTCTTTCACTAGGCGGTATTTTATCCTGTTTTTTATACTTTTGGTATAATCCACCATGATCTTCAAGTTTTAAGTTCTCATCTAAAGCCCTCTTGGTAGTTTTAGGAATGATGCCATGCTTTTTGTTGTAAGCTTCCTGAATAGCCCGTCTGTTGTTAGTGATATCAATGGCTCTTTGCATCGAGCCTGTCATCTTGTTCGCATAAAGGATTACCCGTCCGTTTGCATTCCTTGCTCCACGTCCAATGGTTTGAATAAGTGCCGTTTCAC
>JANTGW010000089.1 GCA_024762705.1 Sulfurimonas sp. | reverse complement strand
ATGGAGTTATCTGGTTTGAAGTAAAAGGAATGTCCTGTGCTGTATCTACCGGAAAAAATGGATTTTCTCTTGCTTGTATGAGTACTGAGAAAAGTAAAATTAGGAAGGAAACTATTGTCATATAAATAAACCTTACTTTTTTACATACATTATAGCAAATTTATTTGATTATTGCGCAGAAATTTCTTTGAGTTCAAAATACTCACGTTGAAGTTCGGCATTTTCTTTTTTCAAATGTACAACTTCATTTTGAAGATAATTTTCATAATCTTGCAGTCCGAAAAGAACTTCAAGGGAGTTTGTTCCGTAAAGTAATACCCCTAAATATATACCCAGCAGTATTACTAAGAAGAACAGAAGAAAAAACTTTTGTAAGGAGAGTCCCAAATATTTTTGAGTGATTGTTTGGGATGTGTCAATCCCTTCAAAAAGTTCTTCTTTATCCATAAAATTCCTAGTTAAACAGTACTGAACCTAAGTACTCGCTGTAAACTATTTCATTTTCTATTTCCAACAAACGGTTATATTTCGCAGTTCTCTCACCACGTGCAGTTGAACCTGTTTTGATCTGACCGCAATTTAACGCCGTGGCAAAATCAGCTATGAAAGCATCTTCGCTCTCACCTGAACGGTGACTCATAACACAAGTATAACCATTTCTCTGTGCAAGGCGAACAGTAAGCATAGTCTCACTTACAGAACCAATCTGATTTGGCTTTATCAGGATAGAGTTGGCGATGCCTTTTTGGATCCCTTCATTAAGAATACTTGCATTTGTAACAAATAGATCATCTCCAACGATTTGAATCTTATCGCCGAGTTTTTCAGTCATAAGCTTGAATCCGTCCCAGTCATCTTCACTTAAACCATCTTCTATTGATACAATAGGATACTTAGAACATAAATCTTCATAATAAGCGACAAGCTCTTCACTGCTAAGTGTACGATTTTCAGACTCAAGTCTGTAACCACCTTCTGTTACGATCTCACTCGCTGCAACGTCAAGGGCGATACAGATCTGTTCACCTGGTTTGTAACCTGCTTTTTCAATAGCTTCCATAATAACTTCAATAGGCTCTTCATTTGAGGAAAGATTTGGAGCGAATCCACCTTCATCGCCAAGTGCAGTACTATGTCCTTTTTCTGCCAAAATAGACTTTAGGTTATGATATACCTCTGCAGAAGCACGAAGTGAAGTTGCAAAATCTTCAAAACCAACAGGCATGATCATATATTCTTGGAAGTCCACATTGTTGTCTGCGTGGCTTCCTCCGTTGATGATATTGAGCATAGGTGTCGGCATAACCATAGCATTGGCACCACCTAAATAACGGTATAATGGAATACCAAGACTCTGTGCAGCAGCACGTGCAACAGCCATAGAAACGCCAAGTACTGCATTTGCACCAAGATTACCATAGTTCTGTGTTCCGTCAATTTCTTTCATCGCTGCATCTACAACAGCTTGATTAAACGGACTCATTCCTATAAGAACATCAGAGATCTGAGTGTTTACATTCTCAACTGCTTGAAGGACACCTTTACCCATATAGCGGTCTCCACCATCACGCAATTCCAATGCTTCACGTTTTCCCGTACTAGCACCTGAAGGTACTATTGCACTTCCAACTGTTCCATCACTCAATCTTACTGTTGCTTTTACTGTAGGGTTTCCACGAGAATCCATTACTTCTATTGCACTTACATCATCAATAAACATATACTTACCTTGTTAAAAATTTAAAATTGTAAAGGCCTCTTACACATCGGCTTCTGCTATTTCAGAAGTATCCATTGTCATAAGTGAGCTCATGCCCATAGCCTGTTTTATCTTTTCTTCGATCTCAGCTGCCAGTTCAGGCTCTTCTTTAAACTTTGCCTTCACATTTTCACGACCCTGACCGAGTTTAGTCTCTCCATATGAAAACCAGGCACCGCTTTTGTCCACAATGTCAAGTTTGACACCATAATCAACGAGCTCACCCTCCTTGGAGATTCCTTCTCCGAACATTATATCAAATTCTGCCTGACGAAATGGAGGGGCAACCTTATTTTTGATAACTTTTGCCTTGACTCTGTTACCTATCTGACTTTCACCTTGCTTGAGTGATGCGATTCGGCGAACATCTATACGTACAGAAGCATAAAATTTCAGAGCATTTCCACCTGTTGTCGTCTCTGGAGAACCATAGCCCATCATACCGATCTTCATACGAATTTGGTTGATAAATATAACCGTACAGTTCATTTTATTTAAAACACCCGTAAGCTTTCTTAAGGCTTTCGACATCAAACGTGCCTGAACACCGACCTGCTGGTCATTCATTTCACCTTCTAGCTCAACTTTTGGCGTTAATGCCGCCACGGAATCTATAACTATTAAATCAACCGCTCCGCTTCTTGCAACTGTCTCGACAATATCAAGTGCTTGTTCACCATAATCAGGCTGAGAAACTAAAAGATTGTCTATATCGACACCAAGGTTCTTTGCATAAACAACATCCAAAGCATGTTCTGCATCTATAAATGCACATACGCCACCCTGTTTTTGGCATTCTGCAGTAATCTGTAATGCCAATGTTGTCTTTCCTGAACTCTCCGGTCCGTATATCTCAACAACACGTCCTTGTGGTACACCGCCTATTCCAAGAGCAAGGTCAAGACCGAGTGAACCAGTACTAATAGCCTGAATAGGTTCAACCTCTTTATCACCAAGGCGCATTAAAGCACCTTTACCGAAAGCCTTGTCTATCTGCTTCATTGCCAAGTCTAATGATTTTTGTTTGTTTGCATCCATGTTGGACTCACTTATTATGAAATTTAGACTTATTCTATGTAAAATTTTTCAATAAAATTAAATTTATGTCATTTTGTCATATTTTTAATCAAATTCTTTTACATATCAAGATGGCGCATTTTAACTAAAGAAAATAAAAACAAGTAAATAAAAAATTATTTACTCTTCTCCTAAAGCTTTTTTTGCAATTTCTACAGCATCTTCATCGCCATGGACTATAACTAGAATTTTATTGTCTTGCAACATATCGCCATATTTTTCAGCTAAAGACTTTTCTATACCAAGATCAACAAGCCAAGCCGTCATAGCACCGGTTGCACCGAACATCACAGCACCTGCTGCCATACCTGCAATAGCGGTTAAGATTCTCCCTGTTGCGACTATTGGGCCTACGCCGGGAGCCCAAAAAAGGATTCCTCCCATTAAGAGTCCCCATAATCCACCCCAAAAAGCACCCTGTTCTCCCCAAAAGATCATGTTTTCAGCATTTTTTTTGTATTCGAATTCATTTTTTTCTTCCTGTTCACCTTTTGCAATTACAGAAATATACTTTTTTAATACACCATTAGATAGTAGTCTGCTCACTACCCTTGCTGCTTCATCATAGTTATTACATACTTTTACTAATACATCTTTACTCATAATAATTTCCTTATATTAAAAATAATGTTAATTAATTATACTACGCTTATCATTAATCTAGCCAAAAAGTTCCTTTTATCTATTTTTCGATAAAATAACTTTATGAAAAAAACACTTATAGCCCACTCACCTGACGCCGACGATATTTTTATGTACTATGCCATCAAGTTCGGATGGGTAGATATGAAAGATACACGCTTTGACAATATCGCCAAAGATATACAGACACTCAATGAAGACGCGCTCAACGGTGTCTATGATATTGTAGCTATCAGTTTTGCTCTGTATCCTCATATTAAAGAGGAGTACGCGCCATTAAGAACCGCTGTAAGTTTTGGCGAAGGCTACGGCCCAAAAGTCATTAAGAGAAAAGGCGCAAAACTCAAGCGTAATTTCAAAGTGGCACTAAGCGGTGAACACACGACCAATGCAATGCTTTTTCGCATAGCCTATCCTGATGCACGTATAACATACATGAATTTTTTGGAAATTGAAGATGCCGTTAAAGAGGGAAAAGTCGATGCAGGAGTGCTCATCCATGAAAGTATTTTAACTTTTGCGGATGAACTTGAAGTTGAACGTGAGATGTGGGACATCTGGCAAGACCTTGCAGGCAAAGACCTGCCTTTGCCTCTTGGCGGCATGGCTATTCGCCGTTCACTTCCGCTTAATCGTGCCATAGACTATGAAAAAACTCTCACAAAAGCTGTCAAAGTAGCGCGTGAGCATAAAGAAAGACTCTCGTCCATGCTTTTAGAGCGCGATCTGGTTCGTATAGATGCTTCTACCCTTGACAAATATTTGGAACTGTATGCAAATGACGAGTCCATCACCTTAAGTGATCTTCAGTACAAAGCAATAAATAAACTCTTTGAAATTGGCTATAAGCATGGATTTTATGATAAGCCTGTAAATGTAGATGACTATCTTATACCTACAGAGTATATTGAATTAAGGGAGTCGTAATGGAAGAAAAACTCATAGGTCTCGGTGTTGACACATTCCAAATAGCGCTTTATCTAGCACTTCCAGGACTTTTAACAGGGATGTTGCTTGGTCTTGCAGTAAGTATTTTCCAAGCTACAACTCAGATCAACGAGATGACTCTTTCATTTATTCCAAAAATTATCGGTGTTGTTATAGTGATAGTCCTTACTATGCCCTGGATGCTCAACGAAATGACAGATTTTTCTGTGGGTGTGTTTAATATGATTCCTTCCTTTGTCGAGTAAATGCAGTTCAAAACTATAGATTTTTCAAAATATTCCTCTTTTAAAATTGGAGGAGTTATAGATGTAGCTCTTTTAGATGATGATTTTGAAAATATTGATGACTACTACCTAATCGGCTCATGTAATAATACTCTTGTCGGACCAAACCCGCCAAAGTTGATGATGCTCGATAAAAAATATGACTACATTAAAAT
>JANTGW010000088.1 GCA_024762705.1 Sulfurimonas sp. | reverse complement strand
ATAAAAAATGAAGAACTTGAACTTCATTACCAACCTATTATAGAATTTTCTTCATCAAAAATCATTGGTGCTGAGGCACTTTTACGATGGAACAGTACGAAAGTGTCAAATGTTTATCCGGATGAGTTCATTCCTATTGCAGAGGAAAGCGGTTTGATCATAGAGATAGGAAAATGGGTTTTAGAAAATGCCGCAACACAATTTGTAGCATGGCAAAAAGAGTTTGCAGACATCATAGAGCTGAAAAAAGTGGCAGTCAACATCAGCGCATACCAGTTTGAATATCCGAATTTTTTACAAGATGTTGCAACAATAATAGAAAAAACCTCCATAAAACCAAACAACCTGGAATTGGAATTAGTAGAATCATCACTTGTAGAAAACTACTCAACAGTTAGTACAAAAATGCAAAAATTACGAGACATGCAAGTCGCTATTGCTATAGATGATTTCGGAACAGGTTATTCATCTTTGTCTTATCTTAAAAAACTCCCTTTTACAACGCTGAAAATCGATAGAGCCTTTGTTATGGACATTCAAGATGACATAGATGATAAAGAACTGGTGAGTGCCATCTTAATGATTGCACAAACTTTTAATTTTGAAGTAGTTGCAGAAGGTGTTGAAATAAAAGAACAGTATCAATTTTTAAAAGAAAGAAAATGTACATACCTACAGGGATACTATTGTTCAAAGCCATTACCAAATGAACAGTTTGTTGAATTTTTAAGAACAAACAGTGTAAGATGTAACTTTTGAAGGAGTCCTATTATGAATACAGATGAAGAAGAATTTAAATTAAGTGAAGCAGAGAAGCAATCACTCAAAGAAATAGCAAAAGCAGCACTCTATGAAGCTGTCATAAACAATCAAAAAATTGCCCTTGATGAGAGCAAAGTTCCAGAAAAATTCAAACTCCATCTCGGGGCTTTTGTCACATTAAAAAAAGACGGTATGCTCAGAGGTTGTATAGGCCGTTTTGAACCCGATGAGCCTTTATATAAGGTCATTATAGATATGGCAATATCAGCTTCAAGATATGATACACGATTTCCACCTGTAACAAAAGAAGAACTTGAAAATATTGAGATAGAGATCTCCGTACTCACACCAAGAAGGAAAGTCAACTCTGTTGATGATGTCATAGTTGGAAAACACGGTATATATATAGAATATGGAGCTAAAAACGGCACTTATTTACCTCAGGTTGCTACTGATATGGGATGGAATGCAGAAGAATTCGTACGAAGTTGTTGTGTTGAAAAAGCGGGTATTGCACCCGAGCACTGCAAAAATGCAACGCTCTATGTCTATGAAGCTATAGTCTTTTAAATGTTCTCAGGTGTTAAACCGGCATTTTCTAAAAAATGACGAAGTTCTACAACTATCTCTTTTGAGACATTTGTGTCATGATGTGGTAAAGGCATAATATACTCTTTGTCATTTAGAAAGATTTTTGCATGATGATTTTTGGTAATTTCAACTTTTGCACCATAATGTTCCAACGCACTTATTAACTTTTTATAGTCAATATTTGCCGATGTCGGGTGTTCAAATATTTTCTCAATCTTTGCTTTATGTTTACTCATTAGTAAATCCTTTTTTTTTATTTAAGCGCAATTATAACAATCTTTTACATAAATTTTCGCTACTTTTGTCGCATTAATACAAAAATTATCGCTTTTTAAATATCAACAGTGTTTTATCTTCTGTATCATATAGTGAAAATGTCTGTTTTTCGACGAGCTTGAGACCTGTAAGTTTTTGAAAAATTTGTATTTTATGAAAATACTGCACTATCGTATCTTGATATTTTACATAACTGCCATCATCTTTCTTTTCAAAAAATGTAAATTTTGTATGCAGTTCATTATTGGAAAACACTGCATCTACATTCAAAAATTCTTTTTCGTTCTCACTGCTCATTGTTCCTTCTGCGACATCGCTAAAGCCGTAGAGTGTATTTATATCAGCTATAAATATACCATCATCAGTAAGTTTATTTGCTACTGTATCTAAAAATACAGTGAGTTCTTCTTTATCCATAAAATTAAGCACATCAAATATACTTACAATCGCATCAAATTTACCTGTAATCTCTTTTACATCAACACGCTCTGCATCAAGTCCCTGTTCTTTACACTCATCCACCATAACAGTGCTGAGATCAATGCCTTTACATGTAACGCCGTCACTCATCATGCGTCGCATAAATCCGCCACGTCCACAACCAATGTCAAGCAATGTTTTCACATTGTATTCATCAAGTTCTGAGCGATACAGGTCATATAAAGCTTCTGTAGCTCCTTCTATGCCTAAGAGATGTTCTGCTTTGGCATATAAATCGAGATTAGTCATTTTCTGCTTTAATCACTGCATTTATTTTTTCATAAATATCCAAGACTTCATCTTTTTTCGCTATATAACTGTTCTTGTTCGCTATGAGGTAAGTAGAACTTGTCATAATGTCCTCTACGACTTCCAAGCCGTTTTGCTTCATAGTCGTTCCTGTTTCAACGATGTCTACTATCATGTCGGCAAGTCCTATGAGCGGTGCAAGTTCTATAGAGCCGTAGAGTTTAATAATTTCTACACTTACCGCTCTTTCTTCAAAGTAGCGTTTTGTAATATTGACCATTTTTGATGCCACTTTAAGCTCAGGCTTCGTCAGATCAAGTTTTTCACCCTTTCTCATCCCAATGGCAACCTTACAAATACCGCGTCTCAGATCAAGCAGACGAACTACATCAAGCCCCTGTTCTTCAAGCGTATCAAGTCCTACAACACCTATATCTGCAGCCTGATGATAAACATAAGTCGCCACATCTTGGTTTCGAACAAGCAAGAAACGAAATTTTGGAGTCTCAAGGATTAGTTTTCTGTCATCAAATTTAAAACCCTCACCGAAAATAGTTTCAAAAATTTCCAAAGTCTCTTTGGCTATACGCCCTTTTGGCAATGCAACTGTTAACATATTTTATCCTCGTTATCTTGTAATATCTTTTTCATCGAATTAAAAATCAGACCGGTATCGACTTTTGCATCTTTAAATATCTTTTTAAATTCCAATGCGTCTCCGCCTGTTAAAATCACAGGCAGATTGTGAGACATAACTTCACAATACAATGTTTTCAAGTATCCATAACTGATTGCATCTTGTGAATTTTTCGGCATTATATCCAAGTCACACTCAAAGTTAAATGAATATGACAAAGCAGGCGATATATTTTCATAAGTTTTTTGCATAGCCCGTATACCAGGATAAATAAAACCGCCTGCAAATTCACCGTTCTTTACCACATCAACAGTTACTGCACTCCCTGCATCTATAATAATGCCCTCATTAACTGACTCTACTGCAAAAATTCTATCTATGCCCATCGTTTCATAGTATTTGCTTTTATCTATAAACGCTGAGAGGTCTATCCAGTTATGCAAAGACTTCAGCTTTACATGTAAAGCCTTGTTCACAGATATATAATATACTTTTTCTTTTACCGATGAAGGGTCAAAAGTAGTACTGTCTTCTTTATATTCGCTGCTGCCATCAAAAAAATGGTAAGAAGTATTGCCTATATCGCATAGAAGCATTACTGAATTTTCCAGCCTGCTTCTTTAAATGCCTTAGCAGCTTTAGAACATAGTGGCGCATCTATAAAAAGCACTTTATATTTAAAATTATGCTCACAATAAAGTGTCAACTTTGTATAAATTTCTTCAAACTTATGTACATCTTTCATCAGTATTCTGCTTTTTTGACTTACTGCAAAAATTGCCCAGAAATAACCATTTGTATCTGTCGCTTTGTAAATTTTAATTTTATTTCTTATACCCAACTCTTTTGGAGAAATTTCCTGCATCTTTTTAAAGATTTTACCCTTGTGTCTTAAAGAGTCTACAACCATCTGCATATCGATACTATACTCCTTGTGTCTTCGAAGTTATAAATGTCTTACATTCATCTGCAGACAAAGCTTTTGAATAATAATACCCCTGAATATTATGACAGCCCTCAGCCACTAAAAAATCCACCTGCTCTTTTGTTTCAACACCTTCTGCAATTAATTCCAAGCCTAAACTTTTTGCCAATGCTATTATTGCTCTGACTATGGCTACATCATCTTGATCCTTAGGAACATCCACAATAAAACTACGGTCAATTTTTATTTTGTTTACCGGCAGTTTTTTCAAATAGGACAGTGACGAATAGCCTGTACCAAAATCATCTATGGAAATAGCAATCCCTAAAGCACGTAAACTGTTCAAAATATCTATGGATTTTTGTGGATCTTTCATAATTTGACCTTCAAGAATTTCAAGTTCTAAAAAAGATGTATCAAACTTAAAGCTCTCTATTATATATGAGAGTTCCTCTATATAGCTGCTGCTTTCAATTTTTTTTGTAGATACATTGATGGAAACTTTTCCAAATTTAAGCCCTTCTTTCTTCCATCTATTTATTTGTTTAATGGACTCTATGAACATATATTTATCAATCTGAAGTATCAATCCGCTTTCTTCACAAAACGGAATAAATTCATCCGGATAAATGATTCCTTTTTCAGGATGTATCCAGCGTATCAGTGTTTCCAATCCGATGATTTTTCCATTTTTTGCATCTATTTTAGGCTGAAAATAGGCTACAAACTCTCTGTTTTTCAAAGCTTTTCTTATATCTGCATCAAGCTGAATTTTTTGCAGTGCAAGTTCTGTCATCTCTTTGTCATAAAACGCATAAGTATTTTTTCCATTGTCTTTTGCCTTATACATGGCAGTCTCCGCATTTCTTAAAAGCTGACTGGCTTTTGTTGCATCCTGAGGATATAAAGCAACGCCAATGCTAAAAGTAGCATATATCTCTATACTTTTAAC
>JANTGW010000087.1 GCA_024762705.1 Sulfurimonas sp. | reverse complement strand
AATTTTATTAAATATGACATTAAATTTTATTATCATATTTATAAAATATATGTGATGGAAACATTGTAAAATATGCTAAAATTGCATATATAAATTAAGGGAATATAATGTCATTTGAAAAACTGGGAGTTTTTAAGCCATTGTTAGATGCTGTGAATGATTTGGGCTATAAAGAGCCGACTCTTATTCAGACGAGAGCAATTCCTTTGGTGTTGGCAAAAAAAGATATCTTTGCAACTGCACAGACAGGGACGGGAAAGACAGCAGCTTTTGCGCTGCCTATACTGCAGAGACTGAGAAAACCTGTTGAAGGTAAAGGCGTGAGAGCCGTTATTTTGTCACCGACACGAGAACTCAGCATACAGATATATGAAGATATAGAGAACTTCGCAAAGTATATGGATATAAAAACAACTATTTTAGTAGGTGGAAAAGATCTGCAAAAGCAGCGTGAGTCTTTGAAAAAAGGGACTGAAATCATCATAGCAACGCCGGGACGACTGCTTGAGCATATAGAAAATGGGCTCAATCTTAAAGATGTAGAAATATTCGTGCTTGATGAGGCTGATAGAATGCTCGATATGGGATTTACAAAAGATATACGAAAGATTCATCCATTGTTGCCAAAAAGACACCAGACGCTTCTTTTTTCTGCAACATTCAGTGACAAAGTAAGAAAACTTTCCAAACTTATTTTGACAAAACCGGCCTTTATTGAAACAGCAAAGAAAAATACAACGGTCGATACGATCAATCAGGTAGCATACCAAGTTGATACTGCGAGAAAAGCAGAACTGTTGGCATACCTGATAGGCTCAAGAAACTTTCCACAGGTTCTGGTCTTCACCAAAACAAAAGCAAGTGCAGAAGAACTCAATGAGGAGTTACAAAAAGACGGACTCAAATGTGGTGTGATTCATGGTGACAGAACAAAGGCAAACCGTCTAAAGACGCTCAATCAGTTCAAAGAGGGTAAAATCAGAGTACTTGTTGCAACGGACATAGCATCACGCGGACTTGACATTGAAGAGTTGCCGTATGTTATCAACTATGAGCTGCCTTCGATTCCTGAAGATTATGTCCATCGTGTAGGGCGAACAGGACGTGCAGGGCGTGAGGGTGAAGCGATCTCGCTTATAGATATCTATGAGAAGTATGACATAAAAGAGATAGAAAAACTCATAGGTCAAAAGATCCCAAAAGAAACGGTTGCAGGTTTTGAACCAGACCCGAACATCCGAAGAAAGGATGTAGATGAAGTAAAACTCAAAGCTGAACATAAAAAACCTGAGAAGAAAAGAGTACGTCATTACAATAAAAACACGACGGGTATGGTCTCAAAGAAAAAGCGAAAAACGACAAAACGGGATGCAAAATAGATCTTAAATGTTTGCAGAGTATGAACTAGAGATCTTGTATAAAGATGACTTCTTAGTTGTCATTAACAAGCCAAGCGGACTTTTAGTACATAAATCTATGATAGACAGGCATGAGATCTATTTTGCCATGAAAATGCTGCGTGACCAGATCGGGCAGTGGGTCTATCCCGTTCACAGGCTTGACAAACCTACATCAGGTGTACTCTTATTTGCACTTGACAGCGAGAGTGCAAGAATAATGTCAGAACAGTTCTTGCAAAAGAGTATACAAAAGAGTTACTTTGCCGTTGTACGAGGCTATACAGAGCAAAATGGTATAATAAAACACGCATTACAAGAAAAACTTGACAAGATCACTGATAAAAATGCATCTGCCCATAAAGAAGCACAAGAGGCGCTTACCGAGTATGAAAGAGTCGCAACGACAGAGTTGGACTTTAAGGTGGGACGTTATGACAGCGTACGCTACTCTTTAGTGAAACTGATGCCAAAAACAGGAAGAAAACATCAGCTTCGCAGGCATATGAAGCATATTTCACATCATATTTTAGGCGATACGAAATATGGTCGTGGTGAACACAACAAGTTTATACGCAAGCAGTATGATGTGCATAGATTGTTGCTGCACTGTGCTTCGTTACATGTAACGCATCCTTATTCTGGTGAAGATTTGGTCTTTCGAGCGGAATTTGATGATGTATTTACAAAATTGTTTAAAGAATTTGACTGGAATATAAAGGATATAAAAAATTATGAGTGAAGTAAAAGCAAAATATTTAAAAGATTATAAAAAGCCGGCATATAAAATCGAAACTGTAAATTTGGTCTTCGATCTGTATGAAGAAGAGAGTGTTGTTGAGAGTACAATGCAGCTCAAAAAGATGGATGAAAATGAAAAAGATCTCAGACTTGATGCTGTGAACTTGGAGCTTTTAGAGGTCAGCTTGAATGGTTTGAAGCTTCAGGAGAGTCGCTATATTATAGAAGAAGAGAGTTTGACGCTTATAAATGTTCCCGATGAGTTCGAGGTAAAGATAAAAAATAAGATATACCCGCAAAACAATACAGAACTCGAAGGACTCTACAAATCTGGCAATATTTTCTGCACACAAAATGAGCCTGAAGGTTTTAGAAGTATTACACCTTACCTTGACCGTCCTGATATTATGAGTGTTTTTACAACGACTGTGATTGCCGATGAGAAAAAATATCCGGTTTTACTCAGTAACGGAAATAAAATGCAGTGTCATGAGAGCTTTGATGGACGTCATGGGGTTACATGGCATGACCCGCATCCAAAACCTTCTTACCTGTTTGCTCTTGTAGCAGGAGATTTGGGAAGTATCAGTGATGAATTTGTTACGATGAGCGGCAACAAAGTGACTTTAAATATTTACTGTGATTTGGGCAATGAACATAAATGCCATCACGCAATGCGTTCACTCAAAGAAGCAATGCAATGGGATGAAGAGAAATACGGCCGTGAATATGACTTGGATATCTATAATATCGTCGCAGTGGACAGTTTTAATATGGGGGCTATGGAGAATAAAGGGTTGAATATTTTTAACTCAGCCTATGTCCTGGCTGATACAGATACGGCAACTGATGCCAATTTCATGGGAATTGAGAGTGTCATAGCCCATGAATATTTTCATAACTGGACAGGAAACCGTATTACATGTAGAGACTGGTTTCAGCTGACACTTAAAGAAGGGCTGACAGTATTTCGTGATCAATGTTTTTCTGCAGATATGAACTCAGCTGAAGTGCAGCGCATAGAAGATGTAAAAGCCCTCAGAGAGCGACAGTTCGTAGAAGACGCTTCGCCAACGCGCCATCCAATTCAACCGAAGTCATATATATCAATGAATAATTTTTATACGGCAACGGTCTATGAGAAAGGGGCCGAAGTTATCCGCATGGTCTATACGCTCTTAGGCGAAGAAAGATATAGAAAAGCGACTGACCTATACTTTGAGAGCTTTGATGGTCAGGCGGTAACGACAGATGACTTTTTATGGGCAATGAGCAAAAGCGGCAATGTTGACCTTGAAGCGTTTAAAAGATGGTACCATCAAAGTGGAACACCTCGTCTAAAGGTTGAAGAGTCTTTCCAAAACGGCACTTATAAGCTTACTTTGACGCAAATAGTTCCAGAGGACGTTGACGGAAAAAAACAGGACCCTTATTATTACCCTTTGAAAATGGGGCTTCTTGAAAATGACGGTAAAGAAATACTTTCACAAACTTTGATAGTTTCCAAAGAAAGCGAAACATTCGTCTTTGAAAATTTAAATGCAAAGCCTGTGCTCTCGATTAACCGAGACTTTTCTGCTCCTATAATTGTAGAACAAGGTCATAATGAATATGCTTTTTTGATGAAGTACGATACAAACAGCTTTACGCAGTATGAGGCGACACAAAATTTTGCGCTGCAGACAATAAATAGACTTATGCATTCAGGTGATATTGATGAATCTTTTGTGGATGCTTACGGCTACTTGCTTGATCTGGATGTGGATCTGTCATACAAAGCCTTGCTTTTGGAACTCCCTTCTGTTTCAGCGATCATGCAGCTTCAAGAGTCCATTGATTTTGAAAAGATATATGACGCACAGGATAAGTTACTGGCGCATATTGCCAAAAAGTTTCAGACAAGACTTTTCGACATATATAAACAAAATCACTTTCCTGCAGTAGCAAGTTTACAAGCAGAAGATATAGCTCATCGTGCTATTAAAAACAGAGCTTTGAAAATTCTCTCGGCTCTTAAAAATGATGAGGTCGCCGAGCTGGCTCAAAAACAGTATGAAGAATCAGTGACAATGACAGACAGAATTGTAGCGCTTGATGTCTTGGAAAACTTACATGTAAGCTACGCAGAAGTGGCACTGCAAGATTTTTATGACAGATATAAAGATGAAATGCTAGTCATGAATAAATATTTTGCGGTTTTAGCTTCGTCTAGCCGTTACGATGTGCTTGAACGTGTTGAAAAACTTCAAAGAGACAAGGTATATGATGAAAAAGTACCAAACCTTGTTCGTTCACTTGTAGGCTCATTTGCAAGAAATCATAAATATTTTCATGCAAAAGACGGAAGCGGATATAAATTTTTAGCCGATAAAATCATCGCAATAGATAAAATCAATCCGCAAATGGCATCGGGGCTGTGTGGAGCTTTTAAAGTTTGCGATAAAATGAACACGCATAATCAGGAGTTGATGAAAAAAGAGCTCAAACGTGTAGTTTCTACACAAGGGATTTCTAAAAATAGTTTTGAGATTATAGATAAGATATTAAAATAATATTTATGCATTATACTGATATGTATTAATTATATTGTCACAATTAAGTAGCAATATGTATTCTGTATGTTTATTTTAATAATAATATATAGTGATTATACTACCTGTGATAACATTGTGATATTATTTTGATAAAGTTATAAAGAACTTAAATAAAGAGGAAAATTACATGGCAAGATTAGTTGTATTAGGTGGTGG
>JANTGW010000086.1 GCA_024762705.1 Sulfurimonas sp. | reverse complement strand
GTGGTGTAGCAGGGCAGGCGCTTGGAGCTTTCCTTATCCCTGGTGTTTCTATCTATCTTGACGGTGCGGCTAATGACTATATCGGAAAAGGTATGCATGGCGGTAAAATAATCATCACTTCTAAAAATGAAGGTGAGAGATTCTCTTCAGGGGGTAATACTTGTCTTTACGGTGCTACAGGCGGTAAGCTTTACATCTCTGGAAGTGTAGGTGAACGTTTTGCAGTACGTAACTCAGGAGCATTTGCTATAGTTGAAGGAACAGGAGATAATGCTTGTGAATATATGACAGGCGGTGTTGTCGTTATTCTTGGAAAAACTGGTATAAACTTTGGTGCAGGTATGACTGGCGGTGTAAGTTTTGTGTATGATGAAGATCACACTTTTATTGAAAATGTAAATACTGAGCTTGTAGAAGCTGTAAGAATCGATACAGATGAAGGTGATGAAGCAAGACATTATCTCAAACGTTTATTAAAAGACTATTTGGTTGAAACAAAAAGTCAAAAAGCACAAGATCTACTTGATAACTTTAGAGTGGAAGTAAGAAACTTCTGGCTTGTTAAACCAAAAAATCTAACAAAACTACCTCTTAATCTAGAGAATGGAGATTAATATGCGTGAATATTTAAAAACTGAAAGAATTGACCCGGCAAAAAGACTGGTTGTTGAAAGAACAAAAGACTTTGGTGAGATTTATGAAGTCTTTGATAAAGACGAAGCATCGGCACAAAGTGACAGATGTATTCAATGTGGAGACCCATTTTGTTTAAATAAGTGTCCATTGCACAATTATATACCGCAATGGCTGAAATCTGTTGCCGAAAAAGATTTGGAGTTTGCATTTAAACTTTCAAATGAACCTTCTCCGTTCCCTGAAGTCATGGGAAGAGTCTGTCCTCATGACAGACTCTGTGAAGGTGACTGTACATTAAATGACGGTCATGGAGCGATTACAATCGGTTCTATTGAAACGCATATTACAGAATCTGGTTTTAAAGCTGGTTATACACCTTCATTTCCTGGAATCACAACAGATAAAAAGGTAGCAGTGATAGGAAGTGGACCTGCTGGTCTTTCTGCTGCAACATATCTGTTGCGTGCAGGAATTGCAGTGACTATGTATGAAAGAAATGATCGTGCCGGAGGGTTATTGACATATGGAATTCCTAATTTTAAACTTGATAAAAAAGTAGTGGATAGACGTATAAAACTCTTGGAAGATGCCGGTTTGGAACTTGTATTGAATTGTGAAGTAGGGCGTGATATCGATTTTGAGGAAATTGCAAATAAACATGATGCTATGTTTATCGGTGTGGGTGCAACAAAGGCTAAAAATGCCGCAATAGCTGGTGAAAATGCTCCTAATGTTTATAAGGCAATGGATTATTTAACAAATATTCAAAGAAAAATGTTTCAACAGCCATACGATAAGCATTTTGATTTTAAAGATCTGAATGTTGTGGTTATCGGAGGTGGTGATACTGCTATGGATTGTCTCCGAACAGCAAAACGTGAAGGTGCAAAATCTGTTACATGTTTGTATCGTCGCGATGAGCATAATATGCCTGGTTCAAAAAAAGAGTATAAAAATGCAATGGAAGAGGGTGTAAACTTCACATTTTTGGTAGCACCTAAAGAGATTATTGTAAATGAAGAGGGGCATGCTGTAGCTGTTGAAGTTGTAAAAACAACTCTGGGCGCTAAAGATGAGTCGGGTCGTCAGCGTATGGAAGAAGTCAAAGGATCGCAATATAGAGTTAATGCTGATGTTGTTATAATGTCACTTGGATTTGATCCTGTCGTTCCTTCGTTTTTTGCTGAAAACGGCATAGAGACAAATTCATGGGGTGGGATTATTGTAAATGAAGAGACATATGAAACTACAACTCCCGGTATATACGCCGGAGGCGACTGCTTCCGTGGTGCTGACCTAGTTGTGACCGCAGCATATGATGGCCGCGAAGCAGCACGAAGTATCATAGACTCTTTACTATAATAACTAAAGTGAATCTGTTTCTTATATACAGGCAGGTTCACCTTTCTTCATTGATAATATTTTAAAAATTCTTCAAAATAAGTATTAATTTGATATAATAATGCCTAATTATATAATCTAAGGATTTTTTTTGAATTTACTAAGCCTTTTTACAAAAACATTTGAAAACAAACAGCCTGAAAAAGCAGAAGCGGGTTCACATTGGATTAAATGTAAATCATGCCACTCTCTTATGTACTATAAAGAAGTTGAAAACCAAAACTACGTATGTCCTAAATGTGGATACCATATCCGAATCGGTGTAAAAGAAAGAGTAAAGATGCTTGCTGATGAAGATACATTTGTAGAGTATGATGCCTCATTGGAGCCAGTCGATCCATTGAAATTTTCAGATAAAGTACCGTATACCAAAAGGATTGAAGATGCATATACAAAAACAGGCAGAAAGTCATCAGTCGTAAGCGGTGAATGTAAAATGAACGGTGTTGATGTTCAGCTTGTTATTTTTGATTTTGCTTTTATGGGTGGTTCTTTAGGCTCGGTTGAGGGAGAAAAGATAGTTCGAGCAGCCCAAAGAGCTATTGAGAAGAAACAAGGCTTGATAATATTGAGTGCTTCTGGTGGTGCGAGAATGCAGGAATCTACCTTTTCGCTGTTGCAAATGAGTAAAACGTCTGCAGCTTTGGCCAAACTTTCAAATCACGGCCTGCCTTTCATTTCTGTACTTACAGATCCTACTATGGGCGGTGTAAGTGCTTCATTTGCTAATCTTGGTGATATTATTATAGCTGAGCCTGGTGCATTAGTCGGATTTGCCGGACAGAGGGTAATTGAACAGACAATTGGTTCAGAACTTCCTGAAGGATTTCAAAGAGCTGAATTTTTACTTGAGCATGGCTCTATAGATATGATTGTAAATAGAAACGAGTTGAAAAAGACTCTGAGTGATATGTTGATTTTGTTGAAAAAAGATTAGTATGAGACTTTATGCGTTATGCGATCAGGATATGTTGGATAAAAAAACAATTTCTTTAGAAGAGTTTGTAGATATTGCAAAAAAGAACAATGCTGAAATCATACAATATCGCAATAAAAATGCAGATATTGCTTTTGTGAAAGAACAGCTTATAAAAATCAGAAAGCTGTATGACGGTTTTTTGATAATCAATGATGCATATGAGCTTGTTGAGTTCTGTGACGGTGTGCATGTAGGACAAGAGGATCTAAAAGCCATAGATACAGATATTTCAAAAGCAGTTAAAATTTTACGAACTGTCATCAAAGATGATAAAATATTAGGTATATCTACACACAATGAAGAAGAAGTTATACAGGCCAATGAAATGGACTTGAACTATATTGGCCTCGGTGCGTATAGAAATACGTCGACAAAAGATAATGTTACAAATATTTTAGGCTCCAGTCTTGATACTATAGCCTCTAAATCTAAGCATCCTGTTGCAGCTATTGGCGGCGTACAATTGGATGATGATTTTGAATATGTAACATATAATGTTATTGGCAGTGGTTTACTCAAATGAACATAGAAATTGTCTCTATTGCTAAGAGAGAGAAGTCATTGTATGACCCGCTATATAAAGATCTTACAAAGATGATATCGCGTTTTGCAGTGGTAAAAGATACTGAAATTTTTTCAAAAAATGTAACAAAAGCACACACAATTTCCCCACAAGCCGCTCAAAAAGCATATACGAAAGCTTTGGAAGCTTATATTGGGAAAGATTTTTGTATAACTTTGCATCCGGACGGCAAACTCGTTGACAGTTTTGAGTTTAGCAAGTTGTTAAATGATAAAATGTCTGTGAAATTTTTTATAGGCGGAGCCTATGGTTTTGAACAAGATTTTCTTAGTCAGAGTAATGCTGTAATCAGCCTGGGTAAAATTACAATGAGTCATAAAATTGCCAAGGCAGTATTGCTGGAGCAAATATATAGAGGATTTTCTATATTAAGTAACCATCCATATCACAAATGAAAGGGAAGTATAAGTGCAAGCAAGTGAGTTAAGTTTTTTTAAAGATATATTGTTAGGACGTAAAGAACAAATAGAGAAAAATATTCAGGGAGTACGAACAGAACTCAGTGGGTTAAATACATCAGATTTAAATGATGAAGGTGATTATGCTTCAGCAAATAACAATTCTATGGTAGAAAGTGCTATAATAGAGCAGCAAAAGAAAGAATTAAATGAAATTGAAAGAGCTCTTTCTAAAATTACAAACGGTGGTTATGGAATTTGTGAAATGTGTGAAGATGAAATAGGGTTTCAAAGACTGAAAGTGAAACCTCATGCTGTTTACTGCATTGATTGTAGAGAAATAATTGAAAAGTCTAAATAAAGGATTTAAAAATGTATATTAAAAGGTACACAATAGCCGCATTAATTTGGATGGGGCTAGTCGGGTGGTATGTATATGCGTATGTAACTCAGGAAAATATGAGTATAGATTTGTTCGGGATTCCTATGCCTTCTTTATTGATTGCTTTTTGGATCGTTATACCAATCTTTATTTTGTATCTTGCAAGTGTTGCCCATATGACATTTTATTCAATTTTGGGTACTTTTAGATTACGTAAATATGAAAAAGACTATGAAAAACTTATTGATGCGATAGTAGATGCTTACCTTGGAAAAAAAGAGATTAACTACAGCTTTAAAACAGATAGATATTCTCTACTCGGTACACTTTTGCAAAACAGCAAGGTTTACCCTGTAGGGGAGATTCAAGATGAAATTAAGAATGAGAAAATAAATAAAGTCCTAAAAATTATTCAAGATATAAAAAATGGCGAGGTGGTAGACTTAAAACCTTATAACCTGACATCTGACAATGACCTGGTGATACAAAATGAGAGAAACAGATATAAAAAAGGTCAAATCAG
>JANTGW010000085.1 GCA_024762705.1 Sulfurimonas sp. | reverse complement strand
GAATTTTATATTTTTTTATAGAACTTGCAAATAATAAAGTAATATCAAGTGAAATTGGCATTGTTGTTCCAGTTGGCATACTTGCTATATTGGCTTTCTTACAGTGGCATAGGCATAGATCCTCTACACCTTAGGGACTTATAAGCACATTTTAGATAAAATCATCTAAAAAAGATTTGGAATTTTTATGATTGATTTTAAAGTATTGGCAAATAAGTACGCAACACCATTGTATGTATATGATTTTGATTATATGTCAGCACAGTATACAGAGTTAAAAGAAGCTTTTCGCGGACGAAAATCCATTATAGCTTATGCTGTAAAAGCAAACTCAAACTTGAGTGTCGTTAGACATTTTGCAAAAATGGGAAGTGGGGCAGACTGTGTGTCTATCGGTGAGGTCCGTCGTGCATTTTTAGCGGGAATTCCTGCATATAAAATCATATTTTCCGGTGTCGGTAAAAGTGATGATGAAATTCGTGAAGCGATTGAGAGAGATATTCTCTACATTAACGTAGAAAGTGAAGCTGAATTACAGCGTGTGGCAGTGATCGCAGAAGAGATGGGCAAGGTGTCTCGCATTAGTATTCGTGTAAACCCAAATATCGATCCGCAAACACATCCTTATATTTCAACGGGATTACATGATAACAAATTCGGTGTTGATCTCTCAACTGCAAAACGTATGTATATTCAGGCGAAGAACTCTGAGTATCTTGATCCGGTAGGTATTCATTTTCATATAGGTTCTCAACTTACACAATTACAGCCTATTCGTGAAGCTGCTGAAATAGTAGCTGATCTTATCAGATCTTTACAAGCCATAGATATTGACTTGAAATTCTTTGATGTTGGTGGCGGTCTTGGGGTAAAATATGATAATGAAGAGACGATCAAGCCTTATGATTATGCACAGGCGATTTTAGGAACATTGACAGCACTTGATTTGACGATTTTGTGCGAGCCGGGTAGATTTCTTACTGCGAATGCCGGTTATTTTGTTACAAAAGTATTGTATGAAAAGCAAAATGGTGAGAAGAGATTTGTTGTAGTCGATGGTGCTATGAACGATCTGCTTCGTCCTTCTTTGTATAATGCATACCATAAAATAGAAGCTATTACAGATAATGATGATACACAGACGAGAGAAGTTGATATCGTTGGCCCTGTTTGTGAAAGTGGTGATTTCTTTGCAAAGAACTATCCACTTCCACAGCTTAATCATAATGATCTGTTAGTCATTCACAGTGCAGGTGCTTACGGATTTGGAATGGGAAGTAACTACAATACTCGTGGCAGAAGTGCCGAAGTAGCAGTGGAAAATGGTAAAGCAAGACTGATCAGAAAGCGTGAATGCTTTGAAGATCTTATCTGTCTAGAAGAAGAATTTTTAGAAGATTAAGATGTATTTCATAGATGTTCAAGGTACTCTTATCAGTGATAGTGACAAATCGCCAATACCAGGAAGTAGAGAGTTCATTGACAATCTTAACAGCGAGCATATTGCCTATATGGTCGTGACGAACAATACCAAAAAATCATCAAAAGATTTTTTGGCATATTTACAAAGTATCGGTTTGCATATTGATGAAGACAAATACCTTGATCCATTGATGCTTTTGCAAAGCAGAGTCGAAAAAGAAGCTGTAGCAGCTTATGGTGCACAAGAGTTTTTAGACACGCTCAAAGAGATGGGGTATACACTGAATTATACAAACCCAAAAACAGTACTCATTGCCATAAAAGAAGATTTTACAGCAGATGAATATGCAGATATAATAGATTTTTTACTTTCAGGTGCAAAGCTCATTGGAATGCATGAGACATCTATTTATGTCAAAAACGGTAAACGATATCCAGGTGTGGGAGCAATACTTAAAATGCTTGAATTTGCAACGAGTAGCTCCTATGAAGTAGTAGGAAAACCAAGCGTCGCATTTTATAATGAAGCACTCAGTAGGCTTAAGAAGCAAGATGCCAATGCTATATTTGAGAATATTACCATGATCAGTGATGATGTCAAAGGTGATCTTGGCGGTGCGAAAGAGCTTGGAATGCAGACAATTTTTGTGACAAGCGGAAAATATAAAAGTGCCCAAGAGATCGTGCCATCTTTAGAAGATGATGTTAAACCTGATTTTATATACAAAGATATGCAAGATATCTTAGCGCAACATGTGATGGAGAAGTGATGGATACTTTAGAAGAATGCCGAATAGCAATTGATGAAATAGATAACGAACTACTGAAACTTTTAAACAAAAGAATGAAGGTAGTTGAGCGAGTCGGTGAAATTAAAAAGGACACCGGTGGTGCCATATACAGACCTGAACGTGAAAAAGCGATTATAGACAGGCTGACCAAGTTAAATGAACAAGAGGGCGGTTTGTTAAATCAGAGCGCTATTGAAGCAATTTATTTAGAGATCTTTGCCGTTTCAAGAAACTTGGAACTTCCGGAACGCATAGCATATCTAGGACCGGAAGGTAGCTTTACTCATCAGGCAGCAGAAAGCCGTTTTGGTGCAATGAGTGATTACCTTTCTTTAGGCTCTATTGCTTCGGTTTTCAAAACGCTTGAAGCGGGACGTGCAAAGTTTGGTGTCGTACCTATTGAGAACTCACGTGACGGTATTGTAGGTGAAACACTTGATCTGCTTGCAAAAAGTTCGGTTAAGATTGTGGCAGAACTTTATATGCCAATTCATATGTCCTTTGCTACGAAAGAAGAAAAACTTGAGAACATTAAAAAAATATATTCAAAAGATAAAGGCTTCGGGCAGTGCCGTGAATTTTTAAATGAACATGGATTCAATAATGTCGAGTTAATACCTGTAGAATCAACTGCAAAAGCTGCAATTCTTGCGGCAAAAGAACCAAATTCAGCGGCAATATGCTCACATATTGCCGCAAAGCTTTATGGAGTGCCTACAATGTTTGAAAATATTGAAGACGCGGTTGACAACACTACACGCTTTATTATTCTGAGCGATTTTAAAAATGGTATTAGCGGTGAAGACAAGACTTCTATACTAGTAAGGCTTAAAGATGCTGTTGAAGCAGGCTCACTAGTGCATTTTTTACAGGATTTTGATGAAGAGAAGATCAATCTTTCAAAAATCGAGTCACGTCCGTCTCGAGACAAAGGCGGATTTGGTTACTGGTTTTATATAGATTTTTACGGTCATATAGATGAAGAAAAAGTACAAAAAATAATACAAAAACATAAAGATGAAGTAACTTGGCTTGGAAGTTATGTAAAGGGTGAAGAGTGAAATTTAATAAAAAGCTACAAAATATAAATACATATGAAGCAGGCAAGCCAATAGAGCTTGTAGTGCGTGAATTTGGTATAAAGCCAAAAGATATCGTAAAACTTGCTTCTAATGAGAATCCGTATGGATGTTCACAAAAAGTTCAAAATGCCGTGGCGAAGATCATACCAAATATGGCACTATATCCGGATGACAATATGATGAAGTTAAAAACTGCGTTGCGGGAGAAATACAGTGTTGGGGATGAGAACATCATTGTTGGAAGTGGAAGTGACCAGGTCATAGAGTTTATTGTACATGCAAAAGCGGATGAAAATTCTAAAATACTTATGAATAGTATTACTTTTGCTATGTATGAGATTTATGCAAAACATGTTGGTGCACAGGTTGTAAAAACCACATCGCAAGAACATGATTTAGACGAGTTTTATGAACTTTACAAAAAAGAAAACCCTGACATAATCTTTTTGTGTACACCGAACAATCCGACAGGAGATGCCATTGACACTGCAAAGATGATGGAGTTTTTGGCAAAGATAGACGATGATACTCTTGTAGTAGTAGATTGTGCATATATGGAGTATGCTGCTTATAAAGATTTGTCCAAAAAAGTTACGCCAAAAGAGCTGGTAGAGCGATTTGAGAATGTAGTTTACCTAGGTACATTTTCAAAAGCCTATGGACTTGGGGGAATGCGTGTAGGTTATGGTGTTGCACAAAAAAACATTATAAAAGAACTTTACAAACTTCGACCGCCGTTTAACATCACGACCTTGTCTTTAGAAGCGGCAAGTGTTGCTTTAGAAGATGAGGAATTTGTAAATAATTGTATCGCTTTGAACTTTGATGAGATGAAACGTTATGAAGAGTTTGCAAACGAGAAAAAAATAGATATAATAGAGAGTTATACAAATTTTGTTACTTTGTGCCTTAATAAAACGCAAAATTCGACGAAAATTTCTGATGCTTTATTACGTAAAGGAATGATTGTTAGGGATTTGAGCGGATATGGTATGAATGCAATTCGTGTAACTGTCGGAACAAAAGAGCAAAATAGCCGTTTTTTTGAACTTGCATCAGTATTGATATAAAATTAAGATGGGAAGTTGATGGATTTTAAGGTACTTTTTTCACAGTTGTCAGTGTTGTATGCAAAACTGACAAAACAACAAAAAATTATTATAGCAGCAGCTATTATAGGTATTGTCGCTTTTTTAATATTTTTAGTTGTATTTACTGCTAAAAGAACTTCTGGTGATAAATATGAAGTGCTTTTTGATACTTTGACGCCATCAGATGCTGCAAAAGTTGTAGAACAGCTTGAAAAAGACAATATTCCTTATAAAATTGAAGCTGACAATGTTATAAAAGTACCTAGAGATGTTGTATACAGGGAACGTATTTCTATTGCTTCTTTGGGGATTCCAAAAAATAGCGGTGTCGGTTTTGAACTTTTCGACAAACAAGAATTTGGGGCAACGAGTTTTGATCAAAAAATTAAACATCTTCGTGCTTTAGAAGGTGAACTCTCCCGTACTATTTCTGCACTCACTCCCGTAGAAAAAGCAACAGTAAGTCTTGCTTTGCCAAAAGATACTCTTTTTGTTTCCAAGCAGGTTGATCCGACCGCTTCTGTCATGGTTCAGCTGGTTGAAGGAAGAATGCTTACTCCAAAGCAAATCAGAGGAATTAAGAACCTGGTTGCTGCTGCAGTAC
>JANTGW010000084.1 GCA_024762705.1 Sulfurimonas sp. | reverse complement strand
GTAACCATATTATAGTTAAAAGTGCCTATTTGTGGGGTTTCGTAGATGTGTTTCAGTTAAATATTTAGCTGTAATTTATGTGCGAAAGTTGAGTTAATAAAATTTTTATACTTATTATGGTAGAATCGCGTTCCAAAAAGAATTTATACAGTATTGATGAGTGCTTTAGTCATTAAAAAGCAGTTGTCAGTACTTTATTTCAGGATGCATAACTCTTCCTCGGGTTGGCATTGTAATTAATGAAAAAACACAAGGATACAATATGACAATGATCAGAATGACAAGAATGGGTAGAAAAAAGAAGCCATTTTACAGAATCGTAGTAACAGACAGCAGAAAAAGAAGAGATGGTGGTTGGATCGAAGTGATCGGTAACTATAATCCTGTATCTGTCAACAAAGAGCTTACGCTTGATGAAGAGAGACTAAACTACTGGTTAAGTGTTGGTGCACAAATGAGCCCAACTGTTACAAGACTAGCAGGTAAAAAATAGTCTTAATGGTTAAAGACTTCCTTCTCTCCTATGCCAAACTTTTGGTAAACAATCCTGAAGATATCTCCATAGAGATCTCAGAGGTTGATGAGGGATTTGATGAGATCATTATCTTTGCAAACAGTGAAGATATTGGTAAACTCATCGGCAAAGAAGGAAGAATGATCAACTCGATCAAAACAGTCATCTCCGGCTGTAAAGCAAAAGGCGGTAAAAACTACCGTGTTAACGTCAAAGCCTCCGAGTAAAAAACCTATGTCACATGACGATTCCCTTATTGCCCAAATAGGGCGAACTGTTGGACTTTGGGGTGACCTTAAGTTTCATCTTCATACAGATTTTCCAGAACAATTTAAAGTAGGGAATACCTATAAGAGTAATCGTGGTGAATTGACGATCGCAGATATCAATATTAAACGAGGTACGATTCGATTTATAGGATATGAAAGTATCGATTCTGCAAAAAAACTCACTAATGTCAAACTTTTTGCCGATGAAGCTCAAACGAAAGCAACGTGTGCTCTTCAAGAGGGGCAACATTTTTGGTTTGATATCATAGGTTGCAGTGTAATGCAGGATGATGAAGTGTTGGGTGAGGTGACAGATATTCAACGTATGGGTGATACTGACTATTTAGCGATTAAAACAGATAAAAATTTAGTAAAATCAGGTTTGTCTAAAAACTTTTTACTGCCTTATATAGACCGTTATGTGACCCATGCAGATATTGAAGAAAAAACAGTATATACCAAAGATGCCAAAGACATCCTCGAAGCAAGTTAAACCTTATGCGCTTTAGCTTTGTGACACTTTTCCCAAACCTTATCAAAGGATATTTTTCTGAAAGTATCTTAAAACGTGCGATCGAAGATGAGAAGATCTCTGTAGATTTTTATAATCCTCGTGATTTCACGACAGATAAACATAATAGGGTAGATGCACCAATGATTGGTGGCGGGGCAGGTATGCTGATGTCACCACAGCCGTTAATGGATACCCTCCAGAACATTAGAGAATCATCTAAAAATGCACATGTGGTATTTCTCTCTCCGGTGGCTAAACCTTTTACCCAAAATGATGCAAAACGTTTGGCAAAAAAAGAGCATGTAGTCTTTGTATCTGGACGATATGAAGGTATCGATGAACGGGTGATAGAGAGACATGCCGATGAACTTTTTTCTATCGGAGATTATGTATTAACGGGTGGTGAGTTGGCCAGTATGGTGGTTTGTGATGCCATAAGCCGAAATGTTGAAGCAGTACTTGGAAACAGTGATTCTTTGAGTATTGAAAGCTTTGAATCATCATTGCTGGAAGCGCCTTCTTTTACGAAACCGAAAAATTATGAGGACAATGAGGTAGTTTCAGAATTTCTAAAGGGTAATCATAGTAAAATCACGGACTTAAAAAGAGGGCTAGCTTTGTGTAAAACAAAGTATTTTCGCCCAGACTTATACAAAAAAGGTATAACACATGAGAAATAAATACATTGAAAGCTTCGAGCAAGCGCAACTAGAAAACAGAAACGTTCCAACATTCAGAGCGGGTGATACAGTAAGAGTAGCTGTAAGAATTAAAGAAGGTGCTAAGACAAGAGTACAAAACTTTGAAGGACTTTGTATCGCGATTAGAGGTCAAGGAACTGGTAGAACATTTAACGTAAGAAAAATGGGTGCAAACTCTATTGGTGTTGAAAGAGTTTTCCCACTTTATTCAGACTCTATTGAAAGTATTGAAGTACTTAGAAAAGGTAGAGTCAGAAGAGCGAAATTATTCTACCTTAGAGAACTTAAAGGTAAAGCAGCAAGAATCAAAGAACTTCGTAGAAAATAGTTCTTTCGTCTTATTTTACTTCATCTTTGAAGGGGCAACTCAGTCACTTACTGACGTAAGCTCCTTCGTCACTCCCTCCAAATCTAAAGCAAACTAAAACAAAATAATCTATTTTCTATAGTATTGCAGTATATTTTTTTATTTTCGATAAAATATCTTTGATTAAATTTTTTTAGGATATTTCTATGCTTTCAGCGATCAAAAACAAACTCATATTACTTTTACAACTCATACTTGTCATCATCTATATTATCTTTGAAGAACTTATTTGGGAGGGGATAGCTAAGCCTGTGTATGAGGCTATTCACGGACTTAAAATGCTTCAAAAAATTGAAGCAAAATTAGTACATGCAAATCCTTCATTTATACTTGTTCTTTTTGTCATTTTACTGACCATAGTGGAAGCCTTTGGTATTTATGCAGGTATCTTGTTCGTTTCCGGGCAGGTTGTGTTGGGTCTGACTTTGTATCTATCAAAAATTCCTATAGCAGCATTTACTTTTTGGCTCTTTAGGGTGACAGAAGATAAATTGATGAAGTTTGGCTGGTTTAAATGGATATATGATCAGATCATGAAAGCCATTGACTGGTTGAAGGCCTGTGAAATGTATATCAAGATGATGGAACGTTTAAAACAGATCAAAAAAAGTATGAAAGAGTGGTTTAAAAATTTTAAAGAAAAATACTTTACAGGTGAAAGTCCTTTTATTGCAAAGATAAAACATCTTTATAATACAGTGAAAGGTTCTTTGAAAAAATAGAACTTACTATGAAAAATAGAATTCTTACCTGGGTCTTGCCCCTAATGCTTGTTGGTATTATTGTCGTGTTCACTATTGAAGAGAGTCGTGTTTTTGTACTTACCCCTGTGTATAATCTCTTTTATTTTGTCAAAGAGAATCTTATTGCCCTCTTGACAGCATTTTTCCTTGTTAAAGGAAAGTTTATTCTTACACTTTTCCTTAAAAAAATTGCCATTCTTTCTGCCACAGGATTGGGGAAACGCTATCTCATTGAAAAAGTGATCACACATCATTTCAAAGTACATTTTTTGGATCATATCACCGATGATATTAAACGTCTGATCGACTATGTAAAAAAGAATTTTCGAAAATTCCCGATCGTTAAACAGGTCATAGCGGTCTTTGTATTTTTGGGTTCTTTGGGCTTTGTGGGCAAGTTTATGGGTGGAATGCTTGCAATGAAGGTTTTCATCGCAAAGTTTTGGAGTTTTTTACTGGCGATGTTTTTAAAAGGAGGTACGGCAATAGTCTATTTTTTTACAGATTATTTATGGGGGAGTTGGATCGCGCCTATTGTCGAAGTAGTGATCTTTACCTGGATATTATCGTGGATGGAGAAAGTACCTTTTTTGGCAAAGATCCTGGCAAAGATCTCTACATTTTTTGTCAAATTCTTGAGAGGGATAGAGTTTTTTCTGGAAAAAGTATTTCATATTCCTGTAAAAAGGTTTCTAAAATGGTTGACAAAAAAGATACAACGAAGTATCTATCGTTTCATTGGATATAAAAAAGTATCAGCATGGATACGTTTAAAGCAAATGAGACTAATTACACCCAATAGTCATACGAAGCTGCTTAATAAACGCAAAGAGAAGTTGCAGGATAAAAGAGATAAAAGTTATCTCTCTTCTCAAGCACTGTTGACCCAAAAGAGAAAGCTTCGCAAGCTGTAGGTGTAGATCTATTTATGTCCGCTGTCACCAGTTCTTGTGACAAGTTCATTCATTTGCTCTCCTCCTATGTTATAGGCTTCACCAAAACCAAAGGTTGCTTCTCCGTAGATAGGGGTTAATTGATAGAGGTTGAAATCTTTCATACCCATGAGCATGGTAAGTGTCTCTCCCTGTTTTGATACAAAGGCTTCCATGATAGGTTCAAATGAGGGATCATCTTTAGAGATAGACTTTACATCACACTGTAAAGAGATACGTTTTCTTGCGAAGATCTGCTGGGTTTGACTTTCATCTTCTATGAAAAAGGCAGAGACTTTCGCACTTTTCTGCATATTTTTGGCATGTGTGGCAATGTCTGAAATAAAAATATAGAGTGAGAGTCCATCATAATAAAACGGTGCATAAGAAGAAAAGGGGTAGCCATTTTCACTTAGGGTTCCCAAAACGGCACTTTTAAAAGGTTCAAGATAGGTGGAGAGTTGCATCAGTAACTCCTGTCTTTCATCGCTTGCTGCGCTTCACGGTTGAGTGTTTTTGCTTTCATGTCTGCACGTTTATCATGAAGCTTTTTACCTTTTGCAATGGCAATACTCACTTTGGCAAGATTTTTTTCATTAAAGTAGATCATGAGAGGCACAATGGTCAATCCGTCTTTATGGACTTTGACATAGAGTTTTTCTAACTGTTTTTTATGTAAAAGCAGTTTTCTTGGTGTTCTTGTATCGGGTATATAGTTTCTGTTGCTTGTCTCCAGGTGTGCAATGTGTGTGTTCATGATATGCAGTTCCCCCTGTATGAAACGACAAAAAGCATCTGCCAGGTTGGCACGTTTGGCACGTAGTGCTTTGACTTCAGAACCGGCAAGTACAATACCTGCTTCAAATTTTTCAAGTATTTCATAATCGTGTCTGGCTTTTTTATTTTGTGCTACGATATTGATTGCCAAAATTGTCCTTTAGTCTCTATTTTCTA
>JANTGW010000083.1 GCA_024762705.1 Sulfurimonas sp. | reverse complement strand
CGCTGCTTCGTATCATATTTGTTACAAAACTTTGTCTTGTATTGTAAAATCTTCTATGTTTAAATCCAGATTGATCGAGCAAATTATACCAATATTTAGACAACTTCTTACTATTGTAAAAACTCTCTTTTTTGAAAACTTAGCAATTTTTATTTTATGCGATTTGTGCCTAGATTTTAAAGGTGACTAAACATTGAGTGGAATGCTTGCTGTATCTGTTCAAGTGCAAGTTCTTTGCCGTTTTGTGCATCTTTTGTATTCCACCAATATTCGATAATCTGTTGTTCTATCGATCCTAGTAAATCGACAGGCATATTAGCAAATATTTCATAAGAGCTTACTTCATCTTTGGGAATACTTTTTTTCATTGCCAGTTCATTTGCAAGTTCTCTAATAGATTTTTCTATATCTGTAGGCTCCCTAAGTGGCATTTCATCTGTTGGTTGTGGAATTACTCTGGCATAATCGATCCATGAGACTATTTCATCTTCGAGGTAGTTATGTCCATATACTTGATAACACAACTTTTTAGCATCATTATAAAGAATCTCTTCATTCTCTTCTAAGGTATCAGAGATTTTCACATCCATATTATCTATATAGACTTCTAAACGTTGATTGTCTCTAAGTGTGCAGGCAGTCTCAAATGCATCCCTTGCTTTTTTTAAAATCTTTTCTTCAAGCACTTCTATATTCATTTACAAACCTTTGTCTATTGTTGTAATCCCATAGCTCTTTATAATGGGTATCGAGTTCACTAAGTGTAGCATCTAGTAAGAGAAGATCTTTTATCATGGAAAAATGTTGATTTGGGAAACGTTCATACCACTCCTGCATCTGCAATTTCAGATTTTCACGTTTAACATATGTTTGGGAAATCATCATTTTAATTTGACTCATTTCCGGTGTAATTACTTCTTTCATCTGCGTCTCCTTATTGTAAAAATAACTTGCATTTTTTGTTCTCGAATATTTTATGCATATGTTTATAAAACATAAAGAAAGGAAACTTATGGAACTTTTTGATGAAGCAATTAAAGCATATGAAACAAAGCACTATAAAGAGGCTTATGAACTGTTTTTAAAAGACTGTGAATCAAATTCTAAATCTTATTTTAACGCAGCGATAATGGATCTCAAAGGACTGGGTTGTGAACAAAACTCTGCAAAAGCGATACAAAAGCTTCAAAAGCTTGCAGATGAAGATGATATGCAATCATGCGCTATTTTGGCAAACTTTTATGAAAAAGGTACTCATATCCAACAAGATCTCGTAAAATCGTTGGAATTTTACAAAAAGGCAGCGAATCTCGGTGATGTACATTCGCAATTAAAAGCGGGTATGATGATGCGTCAAAATGGGAGTATAACAGAGGCTATGCAGTATCTTATAGCTGCTGCACATAATGATAATGCACAAGCACAGGAGATTATTACATTTGTGAGTAATAAAAAGCTTGCAGAGGTTCCGAATAAAACATTTCGAGTATTAAATCCTGAGCAGCAAAAAGTTTTAATTGAGAAAATGATTACTGAAAAGATAAAACCTACCTTGGAGTTTGATAATGGTGGAATAGAACTTGTCAACTACATTCCAGGCGATACACCACAGGTTTGGTTGCATTATCTCGGTGCATGCTCAGGATGTCATTTGGGTTCCACTTCAACGGCAGATATGCTTTTAGATCATTTTGAAACGTTAATCGATAAGAACATTGTTCTTTATCTTATGTAGGACAAGAACAAAATATGCATTTGATTGTAAAGTTAAAAAGAAGGAGAATAATATGGCTGTAATGATTACAGATACTTGTATAAATTGTGGGGATTGTGCTAGTGAATGTCCTGTCGCTGCAATCTTAGAAGATGAAAATGAAAGAAATCCACATGAAGGTGAACGTTTTTATGTAAAACCTGAGACTTGTGTTGAGTGTGTAGGCCATGCAGATGCACCAAGATGTGTAGAGGCTTGTCCTACTGAGGGTTGTATCGTTTGGGATATGCCTTACACAGTTGAGAATGAAGAGTATTATGTAGCAGGTAACGATGAGGGTACTTACAAAATTCGTGTTCATAAGAAAAAAGGAATGATGTTGCCATCTGTTAAAGCACAACCATTCTTGGAAGAAGTTGGAATGGATCTTAGAATTGCACATGAGAGTGCAATACTGTAAGGATAGAGTATGTATATAGCTTTTGCTTCATCTAATGGCGAAAAGGTAGATCAGCACTTTGGATGGTCGAAAAGTTTTCATCTTTATAAGGTTGATGAAAATAGTTTTGAATTTGTGACAGTGATAGATTCTTCAGAGGAACCTGAAGAGGAAAAAGCGAAGCTAAATTATAAAATAGGAACTATCCGTGAAGCAGATATTATGTACTGTACACAGATAGGGCCTACAGCATCGAAGATGGTACAGGCAAGCGGAATTCATCCTGCCCGTGTTCAAGAGGGTGAGCCAATTGAAAAGGCACTTGGTGAACTTCAGGAGATGCTTAACACTAATCCGCCGCTTTGGCTGATGCGAATTTTACATAAGTCCAAACAAAAGGAAGCATAATGGCTGTACCAAAATGTGTAGATATCGCCCAGCTGAGAATTGTATAGTTTGATATTATCCCTATACCGAAACCTATAATGATCACTTTATACAGAGTGATGATTATGTGATTCGTGTTCACAAGAAAAAAGATTTGATGTCCCCGCTTGTGGCTTCAAGACTTTTTCGAGAGAACATCTCACAAAAAGATAGAGAATTCCACGTAAGTGTAGGACAACATTAAGGTTATATAACCCATAAATAAAAAGGATGAAACAATGGCAGTAATTATAGATGAAACGTGTATAACATGTGATGCATGCTTACAACAATGTCCGGTAGATGCAATAGTAGATGATTCAGAAAATCCATTTGGTTTAGGACGGTACTATGTTCAACCAGAGAAGTGTATAGAATGTGTCGGTGTATATGATGATCCGCAATGTGCTGCAATATGCCCAAGTATAGGATGTATTACATGGGATATGCCATATACAAAAGAGTTTGAAGAACACTTTTTAAATGAAGAGATCTATAAGATCACTTCAACAAAAAGTGGAAAACTCAAAACTCCTTCACTCAGAGAAAAGAAATACAAAGAAGATATTTCGTTAACACAACGTGGAGTAGGAGAGAAAGTCCAAGTTGAGCCTGAAGATATAGAAGTAGGGTAAGAGTCATGTATGATTTTAATCAAATGAACAACATCGCCATCTCTTTGGATGAACTTTACAAAGAGTGCTTGATAACTTTGGCACTGAAAATTGTTGATGATACATGTAAAATGGATAGGTATGAAAGAGCTATATTTATGAGGCTTTATGATGCACTTTCCAAATCCAAAAGTGATTTTTTTGGAAGTGATGTTTTTGGCATTATTGAAGAAGCAAGAAAAAAACCCAGTGTTGAGATTTTCAATATCATTAAACCTCTCAGAGAAGTAGGAATGAAACATGTTACTCGAAAACATATGAAGGCTTTTAAAGCAAGTGTCAGGATGCAACTGCTCAAAGAGTGCGCATGAGTATCCAAGAACAGATAAAAGAGAACCTTCTCAAAGAGATATATACAGAGGTTGATAAATTGTATGATTTTATGGAACAGCACTATGTGTTAAGCAATGAGCACGAAACACTGATAATCAAACAGTTCAATAAATTAAAAGATCAGCTATACATCATAAGTGAGCAAAGTCCTCTCTCATGAAAGAGCATCGTATAGTTCTCGAAAAAGTATGCAGCTGTGCAAAGAAATATGAACTTGAGCGTATTGTTACATGTAACGATATTTTTGCAGCGGAAGAAGAAGCTGAAGAGATAGCGCAAAAGTGTAATGAGCTTTTTTGCGGGAAGCATGGCTTTGATGTAGAAGTTGTGGGGGATGATTTTGTGATCTCTGTAGAAGATGCAGGGTTTATAGAGTCATGCGAAATATGATATACGGTACTGCATGGAAAAAAGAAAAATCAGCTGAGTTAGTTAAAGCTGCACTGCAATGTGGTTTTAGAAGGGTTGACACAGCATGTCAGCCAAAACACTACAACGAAGTCGGCGTGGGTGAGGGTATTGTTACATTGGGAATTGAACGCTCTGAGCTTACGATTCAAACCAAATTTACCCCTGTAGAGGGGCAGGACCCCAACAATATACCTTATGACCCATCACTATCTTTGTCACAGCAGGTTGCAACATCTTTTCAAGTTTCACAAAAAAATCTACAGACTGATCATATCGATGCCTATTTGCTGCACTCAACCATGATGCCATTGAAGCCTCTGTTTGAGATATGGCATGCTATGGAGATATTGGTAAAAGACCAAAATGTGAAAAAGATCGGTGTTAGCAACTGCTATGATATTGCACTACTACAGCGTTTGTACAATGAGGCAGAGGTTAAGCCAGTTATCGTGCAAAATCGTTTTTATGCAGATACAAATTACGACAAAGAGATACGACAATTTTGTAAGCAACACGATATGGAGTACCAAAGTTTTTGGTCGTTGACAGCAAATCCTCACATTGTCAACTCATTGCATGTGGGCAAACTTGCACATAAATATGCTAAAACAAATGAACAGATATTTTACAGATTTTTAACACAGATTGGTATCACACCGCTTAATGGTACAACATCAAAAACACATATGATTGAAGATTTGCATATTGATGACTTTGAACTTTCAAAAGATGAAACAGATATTATAAGCTCATTTTTGGAGCTTTCATGATCAAAGATGAATGGACTCAAGAGGAGTTTTTACGTTATAGCTCGCAATATAAAAAAGAGGGCAGAGATGTGCTTCTCGTTGATACAGTTTTAAAACCAATTTTAGGTGTAGAAACGATAACCTATAACCCTTATGAGATCAATAAATACCCAAAGAACACAATTTTGGTATTTTATTGCGATACTGGTAAAAGCACAAAAGAGCGACTTACTGAGTTTAGAAAAAAATTTCCAGATAAAATATGCATTTCACTCAGGGGTGGCAGAGGATACTGGAGAAAAGTGAAAAGATTTT
>JANTGW010000082.1 GCA_024762705.1 Sulfurimonas sp. | reverse complement strand
AAAACAATGCAAAGCAAGATCATAGACGGTCTTTACTTTTGCGGAGAAGTTATGAACCTCGACGGTCCATGTGGAGGATACAACCTCCAATGGAGCTTTGCAAGCGGTTATTTGGCTGGAAAACTGTTAAAATAATCCAAAATATTATAAAAAATAGCGTATAGAAGCAAAACCGTATGCACCACTCTCTTCTATCTGTTTGACTTCTTCTTGCCTTACTATTCCACCAAGAGCAAATATTTCAATATCAGTTTGATTTACTATGGTCTGCAAGTCTTGTACCCCTTTAGGCTCACCCTTTCCTGGTGATGCAAATATGGGGCTGTATGTCACATAATCTGCACCCATCGCCTCAGCTATATGCACTTCATCATGCGTATGCGTACTGATGATGACCTCAAGGCCTAATGCTTTTGCCTTTGGTATGTCATCAAACTGCTGTGAGGTCAAATGAACACCGTTTGCGCCTAACTCTGCAGCCAATACATAGTCTTGATGCAAAAAAACCTTCATCGATTTTATCGGTTTGCACATTTGCACAAAGTTTTGTGCCTCTGTGGCATAGTTTTCATTTTCTTTGTCACGGTAAAGTGCAAAATCAGGCATATGTTTTCTGAGCTGAAAATAAGAAGGTGTTGCTGTTATGAGGTATTTTTTAAGTTGTTTTTCACCCATCTGTTTGTATCTTTTTTGCGTATTATACTCAACTATGATAAACTTGTACTATGATAAACCTAAATAGTGCTGCCGCCAAACAACTACAGCTTATCTTGCCAAATACCAACAAAGCATTGGCAGAGGTCTTAAAAAATGCAACACCGCAGGAACTGCAAACGCTTACACAGGCAAAAGACCTAAACTCCATTTTAGACTCTCTACTGAAGCAGTCACAAACCCAAGAGAGTACACAGAACAAACTGCTTTTAGAACTGCTCAAAAACAATCCAACCCTCAAAAGTCTCTCAAGTGCGAACACAACACTCAAAGAACTTATACAAGTTCTTAAACAGGATAACACTCCGCTTCCTCTGCAAAAAACACTAGAAAACTTCTTAACAAATATAAAAGATATACAGCCAAAAGAGCTACAAACAAAGATGCAAAATTCCGGTATATTCTTAGAAGCAAACATAAAAAACGCACAGCACCCAAAAGAACTCTTTGCGTCTGACATAAAAGCAGTCCTGCTCAAAGCCCATGAAGAACTCAGCAATTCAACACAGACTAATAGACAAGAGATACTCAAACATATAGACAAACTTTTACTGCAAATAGACTACAATCAACTTGTTTCTCATCTCTCAAATGTATCTTCTTTATATATACCCTATGAATGGAGTCAACTCAAAGATGGCAGCATCACCCTAAAAAATGCCAAAGATGACAAATACTTTTGCGACATCCATTTAAATTTAAAAGATTATGGAGAACTTGACCTGCGTCTAGGACTTTTTGAAAAGAATCAGCTTAGCATCAATATAAATGCAAAAAATGAAGAACTACGAAGACTGTTGAAAGAGAATATTTCTCTATTAAAGAAACAGCTCTTACGTGTAAATATCATACCAAAAGCCATTCATTTTGTAGATGACAAAGAAAATGCCTATGAAAAACAGACTGATGAGACTTTACAAATGGGCTTTGAGGTAAAAGCATGAAAGAAAAAGCAGTAGCCTTAAAATATGACAAAGAAAAAAATCAGGCACCGGTAGTAGGTGCAAAGGGAGAAGGAAAAACTGCGCAAAAGATCATTCAGATCGCAAAAGAAAATGGTGTGCCCATAAAAAAAGATGAAGACTTAGTAGAACTTTTGTCAAAAGTTGAACTCGACAAAGAAATACCACCGCAAATGTATAAAGCAATTGCCGAAGTCTTTAGTTTCATCTATACAACAACAAGACAAAAAGAGTAGTTTTAAACTTTAAGAAATATTGCTATAATTATTTGTTATGATACTTCATACAACATAGGAGGACAATCATGGAACAAAGTTTAGAATGTAAAAGCCTTAGTGCATTAGAGCTTAACCAGGTTGACATTACTCCTCAAGAATATGAAAAAATTTTAAATATTCAAAGTGCCATTTTACATAAAATAGCGCTCAACCATGACTTTGACGACACGCTTCAACATCTTTGCCTACTAGTGGAACAGCTTTTACCAAATGCTGTAGCTTCCATTATGTTGCTCAATAACACCACTGGACTTATGAGTGTTCTCTCAGCTCCTTCTATTCCCGAAGACGGCAAAAAGTCTCTTGAAAATCTTAAACCTGGTCCAGGTGCCGGCTCGTGCGGAAGTGCTGTTTTTAACAAAAAACCGCAATATGTCTTAAATACCTTTGAAGATGCCAGATGGGCTGATTTACGTAAAGTTGCCTTTGATTACAACATCTGTTCATGTTGGTCTATGCCTATAAAAGATGAAAAAAACGAAGTCATCGGAACATTTGCACTTTCATCCTTTGAACACAGAAACCCTGCAAATTTTCATAAAAAACTTCTTGAAACTGCTGCATTTATAGTAAACATTGTCCTAAAAAATAAAAAGACAGATGAAAAATTGCAGCACATGCTTTACTATGATGCTCTTACAGGTTTACACAATAAAACATATTTAGACGAATTGTTAAAGAAAAAAGAAGAAAAAACTCTTTTACTACTTGATATAAACAACTTCAGCTTTATCAACAATACCTATGGTTTTGAAATTGGAGACAAACTTTTAGTAAATGTCGCGAATATTCTCACAGAAACTTTGCAATACAATGAAGTCTGCAGACTCAATTCCGATCAATTTGCCATAGTACTTGAGGGCAATCAAAACATCACGACAAATGTAGCAAAAATTAAAGAATACTTTTACTCTCATGAGATTATCGTAGATGAAACCACTCTCAACATTACTTTTACCTACGGTGCTGCTACAGGCAGGGAAAAGCTTTTCAGAAAAGCTTTTATCTCTTTAAAACATGCAAAAACAACAGGCAAAAGTTCATTACATGTATATGATGATGCAGAAGAAAAAACCTGTCTCGAGCAAAGAAAAGCATTTATAAAAGCAAATAATATCTTACACCATGCATTAAAATTTGACGAACTTGTGCCATATTTTCAAGGAATACATAACAACAAGACTGGAAAAATCACAAAATTTGAAGCATTAGCAAGAATCACAAGAGATGGTGAAGTCCTCTCTCCGTATTATTTCATAGAGCCGGCTATTGCATCTGGCCTTATGCCAGAAATCACAAAGACTATGATAGATAAAAGCTTCAAAATCATGTCAAAAAATCAATTTAACTTTTCTATCAACCTTACAGAAGATGACCTGATCCGTAACTATGTACTTGAATATTTAGAACAAAAATCTAAAGAATATAATATCGATCCAAAACGAGTTATTTTGGAAATTCTTGAAGGTGTCAGCTCCAATGGGAAGAGAAACCATATCAAGCAACTCGCAAGTTTAAAAGAGAAGGGTTACCGTATTGCTATTGATGATTTCGGCATTGAATATTCAAACTTTGAAAGAGTTTTAGACCTTGATATAGATTTGCTAAAAATCGATGCAAAATACATAAAAGACATTGACACAAATCCTAAAAGTTATGAAATAGTCCAAGCCATTGTCTTTTTTGCAAAAAAAGCCGAGATTCCATGCGTTGCAGAATTCGTACACAGTCAAAGTGTACAAAAGGTTATTGAAGAGCTCGGCATAGAGTACTCACAAGGCTATATCTTTAGTGAACCTTTACCCCTGCCTCACTCATCTTAAGACCTCTACCCCATAGGGTATAAAATTTCTTCATGCACTTTATCACAAGCTTGAAGCACTTCTTGTGAGAGTTCCAAATCCATTGCTGCCAACGTAGCATCTAACTGCTCCGGTTTAGTCGCACCTATAATCGTTGATGCCACAAAGGAAAATTGCTTGGACCATGCTGTTGCCATTGTTACAGGGTTTAATCCCGCATCATGAGCAATTTTGAGATACTTTTGTGTAGAAGCAAGTGTTTTATCATTAACAAATCTTTGTGCCATTAAGCGTTGTCTGGAGTCTTTTGCATTCATATAGGCACTGAATCTGCCCTCTTCATTTGTCGGCTGATTATATTTTCCACTTAAGACACCTCCGCCTAACGGCGAATAAGGCAGTAATGAAACCTGCTCTTTTTCACAAAGAGTTGCAAGTTCATCCAAAAATCTTCTGTTTAAAAGTGAAAAATTATTCTGAATAGACTCAAATCTTGCATAGCCTTTAAACTCACTTGTCATAAGTGCTTTTGAAGTCCCATATGCCGTATCGTTGGATGTTCCGATGTAGCGAACCTTACCACTTTGCACCAATCTGTCAAAGGCTTTTAAACTCTCTTCAATGGGTACAACAGTATCAGGCCAGTGCATTTGATACAAATCTATGTAGTCGGTCTGTAAACGCTTTAAAGAGCCTTCTATAGCGCGTTCAATATGAAAACTATCTATAGCTGTAAGCCCATGACGAATAGGCGGCACAAACCAACCGTTTGCCGCACCGGCAACTTTTGAAGCAAGTATGACACTGTCTCGCGGTTTGGTTTTGAGCCAACGTCCTACTATCTCCTCAGTCAAACCGGCAAGTTTAGCAGACGGAGGTACGGGATAAAGCTCTGCCGTGTCAAAAAAATTCACACCCGCATCATATGCTTTATCCATAATCTCAAAAGCTACTTTTTCATCAGGTGTCTGCGTACCAAATGTCATAGTTCCAAGGCATATCGGACTAACTCTTAAACCACTTTTACCTATATATCTATATTTCATCTCTTACTCACTTATTGATCTCTTTTAGTTATAATCGTATACAATTTTACACAAAAGAGATAAATGCACACTGACTTGACCACCGGTCCTATTAAAACCCATCTTCTAGGCTTGGCAATTCCTGCTATGACAGGGTACTTTTTTCATACAATGTTCAATGTGACAGATACCTACTTCGCAGGGCTCATTTCTACACCGGCGTTAGCTGCACTTTCTCTCTCATCTTCCATATTTTTTATGATCTTAGCTATAGCTATCG